>JAEWTK010000031.1 GCA_023459535.1 Pseudomonadota bacterium | reverse complement strand
AAACAGGCTGATGGCCATCTGCTTGCGCTGGATGCCAAAACCGGCAAGGTGAACTGGAAGGTCGAGGTTTGTGACCCTAAAGTTGGTTCAACACTGACCCAGGCTCCGTTCGTTGCCAAGGATACTGTGCTAATTGGTTGTTCCGGTGCTGAACTGGGTGTTCGCGGTGCCGTGAATGCATTCAACCTCAAGACCGGTGAACTGAAGTGGCGTGCTTTTGCTACCGGTTCCGATGAGTCTATCCGTATCGGTAAGGACTTCAACAAGCATAATCCGCATTACGGCCAATTCGGCCTCGGTACCAAGACCTGGGAAGGCGATGCCTGGAAAATCGGCGGCGGCACCAACTGGGGCTGGTATGCCTATGATCCAAAACTGAACCTGTTCTACTACGGTTCCGGTAACCCTGCGCCATGGAACGAAACCATGCGTCCCGGCGACAACAAGTGGACCATGACTATCTGGGCACGTGACCTGGATACCGGCGAAGCCAAGTGGGGTTACCAAAAGACACCTCACGATGAGTGGGATTTTGCCGGCGTTAATCAGATGGTGCTGACCGATCAGCCAGTCAACGGCAAGCAGACTCCGCTTCTCAGTCATATCGACCGTAATGGCATTCTCTACACACTCAATCGTGAGACTGGCGGTTTGATTGTGGCGGAGAAAGTCGATCCCGCAGTCAACGTGTTCAAGAAGGTTGATCTGAAGAGTGGCGTGCCTGTGCGTGATCCGGAGTTCTCAACTCGTATGGACCACAAGGGTACCAACATTTGTCCATCCGCCATGGGTTTCCACAACCAAGGTCTCGATGCCTATGACCCGGAAAGCCGCACACTTTATGCTGGCCTGAACCATATCTGTATGGATTGGGAGCCGTTCATGCTGCCATACCGCGCAGGTCAGTTCTTCGTCGGTGCAACGCTGGCGATGTATCCAGGCCCGAATGGCCCAACCAAGAAGGAAATGGGCCAGGTGCGCGCATTTGACCTGACTACCGGCAAAGCCAAGTGGACCAAGTGGGAGAAATTCTCGGTTTGGGGCGGCACGCTCTACACCAAGGGTGGCCTGGTTTGGTACAACACGCTGGATGGCTACATCAAGGCGCTGGATAACAGCAACGGCAAGGAAATGTGGAAGTTCAAGATGCCTTCAGGTGGCATCGGTTCCCCGATGACTTACTCGCATAAGGGCAAACAGTATGTCGGCAGCATGTACGGTGTCGGCGGTTGGCCTGGTGTTGGTCTGGTGTTTGACCTGACTGATCCGAGTGCCGGTCTGGGTGCAGTGGGTGCCTTCAAGGAGCTGCAGCATCACACCAACATGGGTGGCGGCCTGATGGTATTCAGCCTGTAACTTGAGCAGAGCAATCTGTTGAGTTGAAAACTGTATTGCCGGGGCGGATGCCCCGGCAGTGCAGTCGATAGGATCAGGGCCTATGCAGATAAAAGTCTATGAGTGGTTGTAAGGCACTCGCGGACAATTTATCTGGATGCGTCTTGTATCAACAAAAACTCTTAAAGGAATCGTTTCGGTATATGCAAACATTCAATCAGAAATTTTTACGTTTGGCGTTAAGCAGTCTTTTTTCGGGAGTGGTTGGGTTAACGTCGTTAACAGGTTTTGCGGCAACGGAACTTAATGTCTGTGCCGGTGAAAATGAGATGCCATTTTCCAATTCCAGGCTTGAAGGTTTTGAGAACCGGATTGCGGAAGTGGTTGGCAAGGCGCTCAACAGAAAGGTCAATTATGTGTTCTGGAAGGATGCCCGACTGATTGTTCGTGACAATCTGGACAAGAACAAGTGCGACCTGATTATCGCGGTCGACAGCACTGACCCCAGGGTCCTGAAAACGCAACCTTATTACAAAAGCAGTTATGTATTCATCACGCGTGAAGATCGTGGCATCGATATTTCCTCATGGAATGATGAACTGTTGAAGGAGCGGAATTTCCGTATCGGCGTTCTGCCGGACAGTCCGGGCAAGGTCATGTTGCTGCAGATCAATCGTTTCGACGATATGTTCGACTATTTCTCCGAAAAACAGCGTTATCAATCCACGCGCAATAAATATGTAAGAGTCGACCCGCTTGAGGTCATGAATGATGTCGGTTCCGGCTACATCCATGCCGCCATGCTCTGGGCGCCTGAAGTTTCCAGATACATCAAGCAGAGCCCGGTGCCGCTCAAGGTCGAGATCGTCAAGGACGATGCGAAGAAGGCCAATGGCCAGCCGGTGCCTATGCATTATGAAGTGGCAATGGGGGTGCGCAAGGATGACGTGGAGTTACAGGCCGAGCTGGATCGCGTAATCGCCGAGAAGCGCGATGAAATCGAAGCAATCCTGAAAAATGAAGGCATCCCGTTGTTGCCAATTACAACACAACACTCGAGGAAATAATGGTTAGTTTATCTTTAAAAAACAAGCAGTACTCAGCATTATGCATGGCTTTGGCAATGAGCGTCTTTTTGCCGTCATGTCATGCCGGCGAGCAATCTTCGGCATCTGGTTCAAAAGTTGATTCCACTATCCAGCTCGCGGCAGCAGATCAAGCTGGCGTAGCGCAGGTAGCGACGGCACCGATACTGGATTTTCGCGGCACCATCTCCGGTGATGTGCTGGATCTGAACGATGGGAAAGGCCCGGATACCGAGGCAGTACAGGAGTTTTTGCGTACCGGCAAAAACCCTTACAACGACAATGCCGAAGTCATCAAGAATGGCTATACCATTTTTTCTACAGCCTGTTCCGGCTGTCATGGGCATCTGGCGGAGGGCAAGTTGGGCCCGGCACTGGCGGATGACTATTGGACTTACCCTGGCAATGCCTTGGACAAGGGCTTGTTTGAAACGATATACGGCGGCGGGCAGGGCATGATGGGGCCGCAACGCGGGCTGATTTCCAAGGATGAAATCCTGCAGGTCATGAGCTGGCTACGCAGTATTTACCAAGGGGATCCGAAAAAGGCCAAGTGGAAGAATTGATCGGCCATGGGGTTTTATTCCGCAGTTGTGCTTACTGGTGGCCGGCTGTGGTGATTCGCTCTCACCAGTAACTATATGACAAGAAGGAGAAGTTCATGAAACGCGTTTTGACAATGGTGGCTGTCGCGGCCGCAATGATGTCTTCAGGCGCTGCTTTGGCCTATGACGGTACAAATTGTAAGGAAGCTGGTAACTGCTGGGAAGCAAAGCCAGGATATCCGGCAAAAATCGCCGGTTCCAAGTACGACCCCAAGCATGACCCGATCGAAGTCGGCAAGCAGGAAGCCAGCATCAAGGCAATGGATGCTCGCAATGCAAAACGGATTGCCAATGCCAAGGCAACAGGCAAGTTTGTTTATGAACTTGATTGAGTTCGTATAAGGGTCTGCCGGCTCCTCGGTGAGCCGGCCCTTTCAGCAGGGTTATTCAAGCAGAACATCTGCATGCCGCACCCACAGATGTTCTGCTTGAATCGTCTTGAACCAGCAATAATTCCGGGATTTCCATGCAGCAGAACAATATGAATCTTAATGAATGGCGTGAGCGCGTTCTCCATTTCGAGCAATCACTGAATGACACGCTGCTGGGTATGCAGGCGCCCGTGCGGGCACTGGTCATCAGTGTCTTTTCTCGTGGACATGTGTTGCTGGAAGGCGATGTCGGGGTAGGCAAGACCACTTTGCTGCGTGCTGCAGCACGATTACTCGGCGGAGAGTATCAGCGCATCGAGGGGGCCGTTGACCTGATGCCCAGTGACTTTTTATATCACGCATATCTTGACCAGCACGGACAACCTGCAGTTGCGCCCGGGCCCTTGTTGCAGCACGAGGAGAATCTTGCAGTGTTTTTCTTTAATGAGATCAACCGGGCAAGACCGCAGGCACATAGCCTGCTGCTGCGGCTGATGGCTGAGCGCAGTGTGAACGCCTTCAACCGCGAATATCGGTTTCCGCATCTCACGGTCTTCGCCGATCGTAACCGTCTGGAGCGGGAGGAAACCTTTGAATTGCCTGCGGCAGCGCGTGACCGCTTCTTTATGGAAATCAATATCGATGCGCCGGATGACAGGGAATTGCAGAAAGATCTGATGTTCAATCAGAGATTTCATGATGTTGATGCATTGATTGCGCAACTGCCGCCCGGCATCGTGCCCTATGCAGAACTTAACCAGTTGGCTGAGGCTATCCAGGGTTATGTTCGTGCCGAGCCTGCGTTGCAGGACTACGCGGTCAACCTGTGGCGTGCCCTGCGTAATCCAGCGCAGTCCGGTATTGAGTTGGAAAATGTCGACATCGCCAGACTGGTTGCTGGTGGAGCCAGTCCCAGAGGCATGGCCATGATGATGCGGGCGGCACGTTGTCGCGCATGGCTGGAGGGTCGTGACTACCTGACGCCTGATGATATCCGCAGTGTATTTCATGAAACGGTGGCGCATCGTATCTTCTTCACACCGGCCTATGAACTGCGGCATGACGAGATTGCGCCGCGTTTACTTGATGCCGTACTCGACAATATTTCTGCCCCATAACGAATTGCGGTAAATCGAATTGCTGGGTTTCGTTCCACAGGATTTTTATTACAGCCTGAACTGGCGTGCGCGCGGAACGCAGCCAGGCGGCCATACGACGCGTATGCCGGGAGGAAGCCTGGATTTTCGCGGGTATGTGCCATTTATGCAGAATCCCGATCCGCGTCGTATCGATATCCGCGCCACGCTACGCAGTATTCCCCGCAATCTGATGTCTAGGGCTTTTTATGAACGAGGGGCGGTAGATGTAGTTGCAGTCCTCGATCTTTCCGCCTCCATGGGTTTTTCAGGGGCCGGCAATAAATTGCAGCAGGCGGCGGATATTGCAGCTTCGATTGCCTGGTCAGCAGTACGACAGGGCGACAATTTTTCTTTGATCGGCTGCGACGATGAAATCAGGAAAGACC
>JAEWTK010000030.1 GCA_023459535.1 Pseudomonadota bacterium | reverse complement strand
TAGGAGCACAGGGGGGGGGAGACAGATATTGCAATCCAACATATGCATTCCAGACTGACTGTATGGCCAGGCCTTAAGAATTGAGTCTGTAGGGTGGGCAATGAATTCCACCCTACAGACTGCGGCTATTTAGAGATTTGCCTGACGCGGCTCTCACCATGTAGCGTGAAGCTACTTTCCCACAATAACTCCGGACAGATTTAAGCAAGCCGACTTTACTTCAAAACAAATCGGTCATACAAAGATCGGGGTGACCATAGATTTATGGATGTCAGAATCACCAAAGGTTGTAAACAACTTGACTTGGGGAGATTTGTTATTACAATTTGAGAATTAAATTATCAATTTGTAATATATGATCCCGCGTCAAGCTACTTCCATCCTTCAGACATTGGCACTGGGCTATCCGGTATTAGCCATCACAGGTCCACGCCAGGCGGGAAAAACTACGCTTGCACAAGCGACCTTTCCCGATAAACGGTATGTATCGCTGGAAGATCCTGACGAGCGAGCATTTGCTGAAGAAGACCCGCGCGGTTTTCTGGCGCGCTTTCCCAACGGGGCCATCCTGGATGAAGCACAGCGCTGCCCGGCATTGTTCTCATACCTTCAGACAATTGTCGACGCCGAGAAGCGCATGGGCATGTTCATACTTACAGGATCGCAGCAGTTCGGCTTGCTAACAAACATTACCCAGACACTGGCAGGCCGTGTCGGCATGATTCAACTTCTGCCTTTTTCCCTTCAGGAACTTCAGCAGGGGTCAATCCCCATAGGAAATCTAGATGAGTTGTTGTGGCGTGGCATGTACCCGCCTATCTACGATCGAGACCTCGACCCGGAACGATGGTTAGCCAACTATGTGATGACCTATCTCGAACGCGATGTGCGGCAGATTATCTCGGTCCATAATTTGAACCTGTTCCAGCGCTTCATTAAGTTGTGCGCCGCTCGCTGCGGGCAATTGCTCAATCTGTCGAACTTGGCAAACGATTGTGGCATTACACATGGCACGGTGCGCAGTTGGTTATCGGTTTTGGAAGCGAGTTACGTTGTATTCCTGCTGCAGCCGCATCATCGAAATTTTGGCAAACGCCTGGTGAAGACGCCAAAACTATACTTTTATGACACAGGCTTGGCCGCCTTCCTTTTGGGAATCAAGAACCCAGAACATCTTTCGATACATTCCTCGCGCGGCGCACTCTTTGAAAACTTTGTGATCGGCGAACTATTGAAGCGAAGATATCACCATGGATTACCGTCCAACCTGTATTTCTGGAGAAACAACACCGGTAATGAAATTGATGTACTAATCGAACAAGGTGAAAAATTGCAACCGGTGGAAATCAAGTCGAGTCAGACATTCAACCCGGATTTCCTGAATGGGCTTAGTACATGGGCCAGCTATGCTGGCGGATTGTCTACCAAGCCGACGCTGGTATATGGTGGAGACAAAAACATGACGAGGAATGGCGTCGAGGTTCAATCCTGGTTAAACATCCAGACTGTCGAATAATCCTTGATTCTGTTTGCATTACCGCCGCAATAATTGCGTGCCGCCCTTGGTTTCACTGACGCGAACCTCGGCAATTTTCGGCAGCACCTGCAGGAAGCTTTCAATGTCCGCTATCTGTACCACGGCCGTTACGTGCTGTGTGTTTTGATCTACAGCGACGATTGGTTTTTCGCGATATCTCGACAGCGTTTCGGCAACCTCGCCCATGCTTGCCTGCTCGAACACAATAGTTCCCAGTTGGAAAGCAAAGGCATCATCGGCATTGCGATTACTGCGTCTCGGCTCCTTGCCTGCATGCACTTCAGCCACTTCGCCGTCATTCAGTATCATGGGCGCAAAGAGTACTTTTTCGTTGGCATCCCGGGATTCAACCCTGACGCGGCCATGCTTGACGCTCACCCGCACCTTGCTACTGAGCCGGTTGACGGCAAAGTTGGTTCCCAGCACGGTGACGCTGGCAAAACCGCTATCGACGATGAATGGGCGTGAAGGATCCTTGCTTACATCGAGTATGATCTCGCCACGCTTGAGTGTAAGCAATCGCTTGTTACGGTAATAGGCGATATCGACACTGGTGTCGGCATTCAGAATCAGCTCCGTACCATCCGCAAGCAGTTGATGGCCGGTCTCGCCGATACCGGTAACGTTTGCCTGCACATACCAGGGCTGTGTCCATTCGCGCCACGCCACTTGCCCAAGCAGGCCACAGCTCACGAACAGGAATAAACCCACTAATCCGCGCGCAATCGTCTTGCGATACTTTTCTTTCAATGCAGCGCTCTTGCGCTCAAGCGCATCTGCCAGTGATTGCATCCTATGGGTAGAGTCGAAGTCGTCCCACGTCTCCGCAAACGCTTCATATTCGCTGGCATGGGCAGGGTCGGACATCAACCATGCTTCGAACCGGCCACGGTCGGGATGATCGGGCGCAGCATGCTGCATACGCATAAACCAGCGCGCAGCTTCTTCACTCAGGCGTTTTGAGGCAGGTGACATAAGGTTTTGAAACCGGATGTGATGGAATCAGGAGAGCAACAAATCGCGGCTTGCCCGCAAATCGATCAGGGCTCGCATGATATGCCGTTCCACCATATTGAGCGAAATACCGAGGTGATCCGCTATCTCCTGCTGACCAAGGCCTTCGATACGGAAAAGCCGGAACACCTCGCGACAACGTGGCGGCAGGCAATCGATAATGCGCTGCAAGGCTTGTAGCCGCTGCTGTAAGTCGGCAAGGTGCTCGGGAGAAGGAGCCAGATATTGCTCCGGCATGTTCTCGATACCCTGCCCTGTCCCATGAATTTCTGTTTCATCGGATATAAGCGGAACAAAGCGCGACATCTCATGATAAGTGTCTGCCAGCACATTACGCACGACCGTACGCAGATAAGCATGAGGCTTTTCAATATTGTCGCGGTTTTTGGTCAGCGCAAAGCGCAATAAAGCATCGTGCAACACATCGTTGGCGGTATGCACACAATGCGTATGCCGATAAATGCCGGGCAACAGATCAGTGTAGGCCCAGCGCAAATCCAATCCATACCAGTACATGATGATTACCCTATACAACCCAACATCGAAAATATCCGTGGTGTTTTGCTTTAAGCGAGACGCCAGCTGAAAATCCTGCAAGACTATTGCTCTGCAGCAACTGCGGATTTCCACTGACTGTCGGGACAAGCTCTTAAAGAATTCTTTGCAAAAAATGTGCCTGAATTCAAAAATTATTCAAGATGCTGATTAAATTAGACTTTATAAAAATAGCAGGAATGCCATTTATGAAATTTGGTTGTGTACAACCAATTCAATGGCTGTATACAACCAACTGGGGATCGGGATTGAGACTGATATCTCTGCAGCAGGATGATACGGCAACAGTGAATGGCTGGTTTCAACTTTCCAGTTTGAAATCCACCGGCACCACGACAGTAAATGACTTTCTGGACAGGTCGCCCCGCACAGGCAAGGCATCGATTGCTTTTTTCAACATAGCCAGCGCCGCATCATCCAGCACCTTGTGTCCGCTACTGGGTTCAAGCAGCACGATCTCGACCAAACGGCCCTTGCTAAACCGCGCGCTGACCAGTGCCGTACCCTGCAAATTACGGCGGATGGCGATCTGCGGATAGGTTTTGTTTTTCGATATCATGTCATGCAACAACTGGCCGTAACCTTTCCAGGCTTCATTCTGGTCGGCCACGTCAAGTTGCGCGTTAGGGTCCGGCTCACCCGGCACCCCCGATTGACTGCTCACCTCGGATGGCGGCGGAGCATCTGCCGATTCCGAGGATGCCAGGACTGGCGGCGGGGATGGAGTTGCAGCCTTTTCTTCGGTCGTCTCGGTCTGCTCTTCGAATACCGGCACCTCCAACTGAGCCGGTGACATTTCGTTCCTGGTGGCTAGTATCGGCTTATTTACCTTCTCCGGCTTGGCTACAGGTTTGGGAGGCGTAACAGGTTGCGGAGGAGTCTCGGGTTGCGGCAGCTCGGGCTGGGCCTGTGGTGCAACTTCACGCATCTGCGCCATCTGCACTGCAATCCGCACCTGTGCCGGTACGGATGCATGTTCAAGCGATGGCAGCAACAGAAACAAACCCGCATGCAAGGCCAAAGCCAAGCAGAAGGCCGGGAACAGGCGTTCTGCAGCGATCTGCTGCTGCGCGGCGAAATCCGGAATGCTTGCCGTCATTTCAGTTGTCTAATCGATCCATATTAATTGCAGGCACATATTGACCGCAGACCCGTACTTATCGCACGGCTTCCGGCAGCATGACAAAGGTGAACCGGCTAATACCTGCACGTTGCGTGGCGGCCATGACCTTGGCGACGATGCCGTACTCGACCTTCTCGTCGGCGAATATCTCGACGGTTGCATCCGCGTTACCTGCAACCTGCCTCAGTCGGGCATCAAGTTCGCTCTGAGAAACGCCGATATCATTGAAGTAAAGGGTGCCGTCCCCAGTGACGCTGACACGTGCCGATTCCAACTGGGTAGTGGAGAGATCGGCTGTCGCCCTGGGGAGGTTCACGGGGACGGCATTCATCAGCAACGGTGCCGTTACGATGAAAACGGTAAGCAGTACCAGCATGACATCCACCAGCGGTGTCACGTTAATCTCGCTCATCATGTTGTCATCACCGCCCGGGGTCATTGCCATATTGAGTTCTTTCTCTGTCTAAAGCGTAAAGCAGACTTGCTAGTGTAAAAAGACCTCCGGCAAGCCGGAGGGGTAGAGGGGAGAGTTCTGAGACAGCTCAACTTTCCAATGCAGCAGGTTATTCACAGCTTCTGCTTTGCCCTGATTCCCCATGAAAGCTTTTCACTTTGTTCCCTCGATTTTGTTTGCCCTCAAGGCTCGCGCCTTGCACCCGACTTAAGTACCAGGTGGTGGAAGGCGGAGGCGAAGTTATCCATGGTGGCGGCCGACAGGCG
>JAEWTK010000029.1 GCA_023459535.1 Pseudomonadota bacterium | reverse complement strand
CTTCCACCTTGAGCGTGCAGTCAACGAAGGCCGTTTCGTATCCCGCGAGGATGCGAACTATGTGCAGAAGATTCGCGCGTTCGCGGAGAACAGCAGCAGCGGCGACAAGGCGGATCTGACCGATGTGCCGGAGAGCGCAACGGTGTGGCCTTCGGTGACTTCCACCCGCGACAACTGCATGGGGCAGGAGTGCGCCTATTACAAGGATTGTTTTGTCATGGAGGCGCGCAAGCGAGCCTTGGCGGCGGACGTGGTGGTGGTCAACCATCATCTGTTCTTTGCCGATGTGATGCTGCGCGATGAGGGTGTGGCTGAGTTGCTGCCTTCCGCCAATACGGTGATTTTTGACGAGGCGCACCAGTTGCCGGAGGTGGCGGGTCTGTTTTTCGGCGAGGATGTTTCCACCAGCCAGATCATGGAACTGGCGCGCGATGCGCATGCCGAGTTCATTACCACGGCCAAGGATTGCCTGGCCTTGCCGGAGGCGACGGCGGCGCTGGAAAAAGCGGTGCGTGATTTCCGCCTGATCTTCGCTTATGAAGGCGCGCGCATGCCGGTGCAGAAGGCATTGGCGCTGAAGAATTTCGAAAGCGCCTACGACACGGTGCAGGAAAAGCTGAAGGCGCTGAGCGCAGTGCTGGAAACCCAGGCGGAGCGCGATCCGGCGCTGGAGAATTGTTATGAGCGCAGCCTGGCGCTGATCGAGCAACTGCAGCGCTGGCGTGCGGCGGAGAACGCCAACCTGGTACGCTGGGTGGAAGTGTTCACGCAATCCGTACAATTGCACGCAACGCCGCTTTCCGTGGCGGAAGGTTTCGGCAAACAGCTCAATGCGCAACCGCGTTCCTGGATTTTCACTTCTGCCACGCTGGCGGTGCGCAACGATTTCAGCCATTACCTGGCACAGATGGGGTTGGAGCAGGCAAACACCGGCTACTGGAGCAGCCCCTTTGATTATGATCGGCAGGCATTGCTCTATGTGCCGCAGGACATGCCGGAGCCGAACAGCGGGGCTTACACCGCCGCAGTTGCTGCTGCCGCACTGCCGGTGATTCAGGCCAGCCGCGGGCGGGCTTTCGTCTTGTGCACCAGCTTGCGCGCGATGCGCGAGGTGCATGCGCTGCTGAAGGATGCATTCTCCAGCAACGGCATGGAATATCCGCTGCTGATTCAGGGCGAAAGCTCGCGCACCGAGTTGCTGGAGCGCTTCCGCAAGCTGGGCAATGCCGTGCTGGTGGGTTCGCAGAGTTTCTGGGAGGGCGTCGATGTGCGCGGCGAGGCCTTGTCCGCCGTCATTATCGACAAGCTGCCGTTCGCGCCGCCGGACGACCCGGTGCTGGCCGCGCGGATCGACAAGATGAACAGCGAGGGTAGAAACGCCTTCATGGAATACCAGCTGCCCTATGCGGTCATTACCTTGAAGCAGGGCGCGGGCCGTTTGATTCGCGACGAGACTGACCGCGGCGTGCTGATGATCTGCGACCCGCGCCTGATCAGTAAGCCCTATGGCAGAAGGGTTTGGCAGAGTCTGCCGCCGTTCAGGCGGACGCGGAATGTGGACGATGTGACCGCATTCTTTTCTTGCGAATAAGAATTATTCTTGATAAGATGGGTCCTAACTTATCCATAAACTTCTGTTCAGGATTCCCCATGTTTTCTCGCATTGTTTCCACCTTGCTGTTGAGCGTGTTGGCAGTCTCTACTGTGCATGCTGCAGATGAGGTCGTCGTCTATTCTGCACGCGCCGAACAGCTGATCAAACCGATGTTCGATGCTTTCACCAAGGAGACCGGCGTGCCGGTCAAGTTCATCACCGACAAGGAAGGCCCGTTGATGGAACGTCTACGTGCCGAAGGCCCGAACACCCCTGCCGACCTGTTGCTGACAGTGGATGCCGGCAATCTGTGGCAGGCGGCAAATGCCGGCCTGCTGAAGCCGGTACAGTCCAAAGTGCTGGATGCCAATATTCCTGCCCACCTGAAAGACCCGGATAACCAGTGGTTCGGCCTTTCCATCCGTGCCCGTACCATCGTCTACAATACGAAGAAACTGAAACCTGCCGATCTGTCGAGCTATGAGGATCTGGCTGATCCGAAGTGGAAGGGCAAGTTGTGTCTGCGTACTTCGAAGAAGGTCTACAACCAGTCGCTGGTGGCGATGATGATCGCGGAAAAGGGTGAAGCGGAGACCGAGAAGATCGTCAACGGTTGGGTGAATAATCTGGCGACCGATGTGTTCCCGGACGACACCAAGCTGATGGAGGCGATCGCCGCCGGACAATGCGATGTCGGTATCGTTAACACTTATTATTTCGGCCGTTTGAGCGAGAAAAAGCCGAACCTGCCATTGGCCTTGTTCTGGCCTAACCAGAAAAACAGTGGCGTGCACGTCAATGTGTCCGGTGCCGGCGTGGTCAAGCACAGCAAGAACGAGAAAGGCGCCGTGCAGTTGCTCGAATGGTTCTCCTCCGAAAAAGGGCAGCGCATGTTCGCCGACCTCAACATGGAATACCCCGCCAATCCGGCCTACAAGCCGGACCCGGTAGTGGCCAGCTGGGGCGAGTTCAAACATAATCTGATCAATGTAGCCAAGGCCGGCGAACTGCAGGCGGCGGCGGTCAGGCTGATGGACAGAGTCCGTTATAAATGAGTTGAATGGAGACAATCAGACTCGATCACATGACAAAAGCGCCGAAACCGAGCGCTTTTGTTTTGAGTTTATTTACGATCTTTCAGGATCGCTGGCGTCTTATTGCTATTGTCTTTGCCACACTGGTGCTGATACCAGTGCTGGTGGTGATCTCCTCCTTCTTTCATCCGGAGAAGGAAGTCTGGCAGCATCTTTATGAGCATGTGCTGGGCGGCCTGTTGCTCAATACCTTGTGGCTGGTGCTCGGGGTCGGCGCCAGTACCCTGCTGCTCGGCGTCAGTCTTGGCTGGCTGACGGCGGTCTGTCAGTTTCCCGGACGCCGTATTCTGAGCTGGGCACTGTTGCTGCCGATCGCTATTCCTGCCTATGTCACGGCCTTTGTTTTCATCGGCCTGTTGGATTTCACCGGTCCGCTGCAAGGCTGGCTGCGCGAAGCCTTCGGCAGCAGCGATTGGTTCCCGCGCATCCGTTCCACCGGCGGCGTGATTCTGGTCATGAGCTTGGCGCTTTATCCCTACGTCTATCTGCTGGCACGCAATGCCTTTGCCACGCAGGGCAAGCGTGCGCTGGAAGCGGCACAGGCGCTCGGCCATTCTCGCACCAGCGGCTTTTTCCGTGTGGCGCTGCCCATGGCGCGGCCCTGGATCGTCGGTGGCCTGATGCTGGCGCTGATGGAAACACTGGCGGATTTCGGCACGGTCTCCGTCTTCAACTACGACACTTTTACCACTGCCATCTACAAGACCTGGTTCGGCATGTTCTCGTTGGATGCCGCTTCGCAGCTGGCTTCGCTGCTGGTCATCATCGTTTTTATGCTGCTGATACTGGAGCAGGTTTCACGTTCCCGCATGCGCTATACCCAAGCCGGCCGTCATCAGGAAACCGGGCGTATCCAGCTCAAAGGCGTGGTGGCCTGGAGTGCAACGCTGTTTGCCGTTGTGATACTCAGCATCGCTTTCATCGTACCGCTGGTGCAGTTGTTGCTCTGGGCAGCTAATGTGTTTGCTGAGGATTTCGACAGTCGCTATCTGGGCTTTCTGCAACACACCTTGATGCTGGCCGGCATTGCCGCCGTCATTACGGTGGTGGGTGCCTTGCTGCTTTCCTATGCCGCGAGACGCAATACCGACAACCTGACCCGGACCTGCGTGCGCATTGCGACCATCGGTTATGCCTTGCCCGGCACTGTGCTGGCAGTCGGTGTCTTCGTCGCTATCGCCTGGCTGGACCGTACCCTGTTGCAGGTGTTGCAGCCCATCATGAATATAGAGGCTGGCATGCTGTTACAGGGCAGTCTGCTGATCATGCTGGTGGCCTACATGGCGCGCTTCATGGCGGTCGGTTTCAACCCGGTGGACAGCGCCATGCAGCGCCTGCCGTTGAGTCTCGATGATGTGTCGCGCACGCTGGGTGTCGGCAGCCTGACCATGCTGCGCAGAGTGCATGCGCCAATCTTGCGCGGCGGCATGGTGACGGCGTTGATTCTGGTTTTTGTCGACGTCATGAAGGAAATGCCGATCACCCTGATGACACGCCCGTTCGGCTGGGATACGCTGGCGGTGCGCATCTTTGAAATGACCTCGGAAGGCGAGTGGGAACGCGCGGCATTGCCCGCGGTGACGCTGGTGCTGGTGGGGTTGCTGCCGATCATCTTTTTAAGCCGTCACGGTAATGTGAATGAATAATAACGCTTTGCTCGAACTCAAGAACGTCAGCCAGTCCTATGGCGATTTGCGTGTGGTGCAGGATCTTTCGCTGCAATTGGCGAAGGGGCAGATCGGCTGTTTGCTGGGGCCATCTGGTTGCGGCAAGACCACGGT
>JAEWTK010000028.1 GCA_023459535.1 Pseudomonadota bacterium | reverse complement strand
GAGAAGAACGTGCTGGACGATGTAAGAAAAACTGCCGAACAGAAGATGCAGAAATCACTTGAATCCTTGAAGACGGATTTGACCAAGATCCGCACCGGCCGCGCACATACCGGCCTGCTGGATCACGTCATGGTTGAATATTACGGTTCCATGGTCGCAGTCAATCAGGTGGCCAGCGTCAATCTGGGCGATGCCAGAACGCTGAATGTGCAACCCTATGAAAAGAATATGGTAGGCAAGGTTGAGAAAGCGATTCGTGATAGCGATCTCGGCCTTAATCCTGCCACCAATGGCGACATGATTCGGGTGCCGATGCCGATGCTGACAGAAGAGCGTCGCAAGGAAATGACCAAGATCGTGCGCACCGAAGGCGAAAATGCCAAAGTCGCCATACGCAATGTCAGGCGTGATGCCAATGATGCATTGAAGAAGCTGACCAAGGACAAGGAAATCAGCGAGGACGATGAGCGTCGCATGCAGGATGAAGTGCAGAAACTGACGGATAAATTCGTCACGGAAGTCGACAAGCTGCTGCAAGCCAAGGAAGCCGAACTGATGGCCGTTTAGCCTTGGTTCGGTTCAATTCACCTGTGTATCATCCAGTTCCGGAGCGTTAATGGCATTATTTGGCAGCTCCACTAAGGCTATCCCTGTCGCCAGTGCTGTCCCAAGGCATATTGCCGTCATTATGGATGGCAATGGCCGCTGGGCGCGCAAGCGTTTTCTGCCGCGGGTTGCCGGGCATAAGCGTGGCGTGGAAACAGTGCGGGAGATGGTCAAGTCCTGCGCCAGCCTGGGTGTCGAATTCCTGACCCTGTTTGCTTTCAGTAGCGAAAACTGGCGCCGGCCGCCGGAAGAGGTCAGTTTCCTGATGGGCCTGTTCATGGAGGCTCTGGGCAAGGAAGTCGTCAAGCTGCACGAAAACAATATCCGCATGGTTGTTGTCGGCGACCGCAGCCAGTTCGATGCTACGCTTTGCGCGCGGATTGATGAGGCGGAAGCGCTTACTAGGGATAACACGGGGTTAACGCTCACAATTGCCGCCAATTACGGCGGGCGCTGGGATCTGATGCAGGCCATGAACCGCCTCACCAGCCAGACACCTGAAAAGTCTGGTGCCTATGCTGAAGACGACCTGGCTGCGCATCTGGCCATGCATTATGCGCCGGAACCTGATCTCTTCATCCGCACCGGCGGAGAAAAACGCATCAGCAACTTTCTTCTGTGGCAACTGGCTTATACCGAACTCTATTTCACGGACACCTTGTGGCCTGATTTCAATCAGACAGCATTCAATCAGGCCATCAAGTCATATCAGGCGCGCGAACGCAGATTCGGCCGTACCAGTGAGCAACTGACGGAAACATCCTCAAACAAAGAGGCCAGCAAGAATGCTTAAGACCCGCATACTGACCTCATTGGCGCTTGCGGCAGGCTTTCTTGCTGCACTTTTCCTGCTGCCGGATGTGTACTGGGCATTGCTGATGCTGGCTTTCATCACAATTGCTTTCTGGGAATGGGGCGGCATGTCAGGCATGGGCAAACCCTGGCGGCATGTTTATACCAGTCTGGCCATGCTATGCGGCGTTATCGTCGTTCTGGCAGATGATATTGGTTTGCTGACCTTGCAGCCACAGGTGATGTTCTACAGTATTCTGGCTGCAACGCTGTTCTGGCTGTTGGCGGCTCCAGTCTGGCTCATGTTCCGCTTCAACATCAGGCAGCCGGTAATCCTTGCCGTTATCGGTTTTGTTGTCCTTTTTCCGACCTGGCTGGCGCTGGTCGGCATGCGCGGCATTTCGCCCTGGCTGTTACTGATGGTTATGGCCGCGGTCTGGATCGCTGACAGTGCCGCTTATTTTTCCGGCAAACGTTTCGGCAAGCACAAGCTGGCGCCGCAAATCAGTCCGGGCAAGACTTGGGAGGGTGTGTTCGGCGCCTGGCTGACCGTTACGGTCTACGGATTGATCCTGTGCTACAGCCTGTCATTGACCTACTGGGTCATTGTCGGATTGTTCGGCATTACCGTGCTCAGCATCATGGGCGACCTGCTCGAATCCCTGGTCAAGCGGCAGGCCGGGGTCAAGGATAGCGGTAGCCTGCTGCCCGGACATGGCGGTGTGCTGGACCGTGTCGATGGGCTGACTTCCAGCCTGCCGCTGGTCATGTTCTTTATCTATTTCCCTACTTATTATCTGGTGTTGGAGTCCTTGTATGCCTAGGCGCAGTTCAGTCACCATCCTCGGCGCTACCGGCACCATAGGCAAGCAGACGCTGGACGTTATCTCTCGTCACCCCGAACGATTCGGTGTTTTTGCCTTGACTGCCAACAGCCGGGCGGAAGAATTGCACGCACAATGCCTGGAATACAGCCCGCGCTATGCCGTCGTGCTTGAAGAGTCAGCCGCCGAACGCCTGAAAACCAGTCTGCAAAAAGCCGGTAGTAATACTGAAGTGCTTTGCGGCCTGTCTGCGCTGGAGTTCGTCAGCGCTCATGCAGATGTTGACGTCGTCATGGCCGCAATTGTCGGCGCGGCCGGCCTCAAGCCTTCTATTGCCGCAGCAAAGACGGGTAAGCGCATCCTGCTGGCGAACAAGGAAACCCTGGTCATGTCCGGCAGTTTGTTCATGCAGGCGGTCGAACAGGGTGGCGCCACCTTGCTGCCTATTGATAGTGAACACAATGCGATATTCCAGGTGATGCCGGAAAAGCGCAGCAAGGATCTGAGCGCATCAGGCATACGCCGAATCCTGCTCACTGCATCCGGCGGGCCGTTCCGTAAAGCCACATTGGCTGATCTCGCCAGTGTCACGCCGGAGCAGGCATTGAACCATCCCAACTGGGTCATGGGGCCGAAGATCACCATTGATTCCGCCACGTTGATGAACAAGGGACTTGAGGTCATTGAAGCACACTGGCTGTTCAATGCGAGCCCCGAGCAGATTGAAGTCGTCGTGCATCCGCAAAGTGTGATTCACTCCATGGTCGAATATATCGACGGCTCGGTGCTGGCGCAGCTTGGCAATCCGGACATGCGCACCCCGATCGCTTATGCACTGGGTTTCCCGGAAAGACTGGATAGCGGCGTGTCCAGTCTGGATTTATTCAAAATCGGCAGATTCGATTTCGAAGCTCCAGATACAGTGAAATTTCCGTGTTTGCGCCTGGCTTTTGATTCACTACGCATGGGTGGAACGGCACCGGCAATTTTGAACGCTGCCAATGAAATCGCTGTCGATGCATTTTTGAAGCGAAAAATCGGTTTTGTCGATATTCCTGTCTTGATTGAATCCGTCTTGAGCCGGATGACATCAAAAGCTGCAGATACTCTTGAAATGGTGATTGAAGCAGACCAGCAGGCGCGTCAGCTGGCTAAAAACTGGATGCTCGAACGTTAATGTTGACCATCGCTGCATTTATTTTCACGCTTAGCGTGTTGATTGCCATTCATGAATATGGCCATTTTCAGGTGGCCCGCTGGTGCGGCGTCAAGGTGCTACGCTTTTCCATCGGCTTCGGCCGGCCTTTGATCAGAAAGACTTTCGGCAAGGACAGCACTGAATTTGTGCTGGCAGCCTTGCCTTTTGGCGGCTACGTCAAAATGCTGGACGAGCGTGAAGAGCCAGTTGAGGCAGGTGAAGACCTTTCCCGTGCCTTTAACCGCCAATCAGTGTGGAAACGCATTGCCATCGTCTCAGCCGGCCCGGCTGCCAATCTGTTACTCGCCATCTTTCTTTACTGGGTGCTGTTCATGCATGGCGTCATGGGCATGAAGCCGCTACTAGGCGAAGTTCCGGCCGGTAGTCCGGCAGCCCAAGCCGGATTGGAATCGGGTCAGCTCATACAGAAGGTCGCGGGCAAAAACACCCCCACCTGGCAGGATGTGCGCTGGGCTCTGTTGCAGGAGTCACTTGAGGCCGAAATCCTTGAGCTTGAGACAGCAGACCATTCAGGCAATCTGCAACAACATCAACTGAGCCTGAGCAGCATCGGGCGTGACGACTACGAAACCGATTTCCTGGAGAAACTGGGTCTGAAGCCATATCAGCCTTCCGTTCCGGCAATTATTGGCGAAATGGTCGAGAGTGGTGCCGCGGCGCGTTCAGGGCTCCAGGCTGGTGATGAGATAGTTGCTGTCAACAATGAGGTTGTAAGGGACTGGGAGCATTTTGTTACTATCGTTCGACAACATCCGCAGCAGGAACTCCAGCTGCAAGTTCGTATAGAAGGCAGAGTGGACAATCTTTTCATTACACCGGACATCGCATTGGAAGAGGGCGTCGAGATTGGTCGTATCGGTGCCATGAATCGCATGGATGACGCCTTGCTGGACGAGGTGCTGGTCAATGTCCGTTATGGCCCACTGGAGT
>JAEWTK010000027.1 GCA_023459535.1 Pseudomonadota bacterium | reverse complement strand
GCCTGGCTATATTCGAGTAAAAAAATCTTGACTTATTGAAATAACGCAAGTAAAAATCCGTTCAGGCGTTTTGATTCGAAGCAATTTTAGCCGACAATTTTAGCTTAAGTTCTTGAATTGAAAACTTTTGGGGGCGCCTCCTCTTGATTTGGTAAGGAAGTTTTAGATGGCAACAGGTACAGTAAAGTGGTTCAATGATTCCAAGGGTTTTGGTTTTATTACCCCGGATGATGGCGGCGACGATCTTTTCGCGCATTTTTCCGCGATTGTGGAGTCAGGCTACAAGAGCCTCAAGGAAGGTCAGCGCGTGACATTTGATGTCACCGAAGGCCCCAAGGGCAAACAAGCTTCTAACATTCAGAAGGCTTAAGCTTAAATCGCAGGACAGACTTTAATAAAACGGCCCATACAGGGCCGTTTTATATTGTGTCGTCTGTTATTGCATGTGGCGGATAATTTCGTCGCCGAATTGTGAAGTGCCGACTTGCGTGGCACCTGACATTTGCGACGAGAAGTCCTGGGTCACGTGTTTGGCGGAAATTGCTTTTGCCACACCCTGTATGACAAGATCTGCTGCTTCCACCCAGCCGAGGTGACGTAACATCATTTCAGCGGAGAGTATCAGCGAGCAGGGGTTGGCAATGTCCTGCCCAGCGATCTTTGGTGCCGTGCCGTGTGTGGCTTCAAACATCGCGGTGGTGTCGGAAAGATTCGCACCCGGCGCAATGCCAATGCCACCAACCTGTGCCGCCAAGGCGTCTGACATATAGTCTCCGTTCAGGTTGAGCGTCGCCACAACGTCGTAATCCTGCGGATGTAGCAGAATTTCCTGCAGGAAGGCATCGGCGATGCAATCCTTGATGACAATGCCGTTCGGCAGTTTGCACCATGGGCCGCCGTCGATTTCCACGGCACCGAATTCTTCCTTGGCGACTTCGTAGCCCCAGTTCTTGAATCCGCCTTCAGTGAATTTCATGATGTTGCCTTTGTGCGCAATCGTCACCGACTTCCGGTTGTTGTCGACGGCGTACTGGATGGCCTTGCGCACCAGCCGCTTGCTGCCGTCGACTGACACCGGCTTGATGCCGATGGCGGAAGATTCCGGGAAGCGGATTTTCTTGCGCACGCCCATGTCACTGAGGAAGTTGATGACTTTTTTGACTTCGTCGCTGCCTGCTGCCCATTCAATGCCGGCATAAATGTCTTCCGTGTTTTCGCGGAAGATGACCATATCGGTTTTCTCTGGATGTTTGACCGGGCTGGGTACGCCGGTAAAGTACTGCACAGGTCGCAGGCAGACATAGAGGTCGAGCTCCTGGCGCAAGGTCACATTCAATGAGCGGATGCCGCCGCCAACCGGGGTGGTCAGAGGGCCTTTGATCGAAATCACATAGTCCTTGACCGCCTGCATTGTTTCATCCGGCAACCATTGATTGTCACCGTAGATTTTAGTGGCTTTTTCGCCGGCGTAGACTTCCATCCAGGAGATGGCGCGTTTGCCGCCATAGGCTTTTTCGACGGCAGCATCGACCACCTTGATCATCGGTGGCGTGATATCAACGCCGATTCCGTCGCCCTCGATAAATGGGATAATCGGATGGTCAGGTACACTGAGTGAGTTGTCAGCGTTGATGCTGATTTTTTCGCCTTTTTTAGGCACGCTAATTTTTGAAGTCATGGATTCATCCCGAAAATGCTGATTCTGTTTAACAAGCCGTATGGTGTTGTTTGCCAATTCAGTGCGCATGAGCAGCACCCCACACTCAAGGACTATATTCCAATCGCGGATGTTTATGCGGCGGGCAGACTTGATACGGACAGTGAAGGTTTGCTTATTTTAACCGATGATGGGGCATTGCAGCATCGTCTGTCGCATCCCAAACATAAAGAAATGAAGACTTACTGGGTGCAGGTCGAGGGCGTGCCGGATGAGTCGGCCTTGCAGAAACTCAGAACCGGCGTGGATCTGGGGGATTTTGTTACACAGCCGGCCAAGGTGCGGCTGATGGACGAGCCTGCGGGGTTGTGGCCGAGAGTGCCGCCGATTCGTGAGCGCAAGGCAATCCCGACTTCCTGGCTGGAAATCGGGATTGCAGAAGGCAAGAACCGTCAGGTCAGGCGCATGACTGCCAGGGTTGGTTTTCCTACCTTGCGCTTGATCCGTTACGCCATTGGCGCACATACGTTAGATGGACTGTCTTTGGGAACATGGAAGAAACTCGCATGAGGATGAGCACCGAATGAACCCCGTCGTCATATTTCGTCATGTCTGTATAGAGGGCCCGGGTTATCTGGGTGAGTTTCTGACTGAACAGGGAATCCCATGGCAACTGGTCTGCATAGATCAGGGTGAGGCCTTGCCTGAAAGCATGGAGGCCTGTAGTGGCATGGTCTTGATGGGTGGCCCCATGAGCGTCAATGACGATTTGCCATGGATAGAGCCATTGCTGACATTGATCCGTGATGCGGTGCAGCGGGATATTCCCTTGCTCGGACATTGCCTTGGCGGCCAGTTGATCAGCAAGGCCCTGGGTGCGGAGGTGAACAGAAATCCGGTCAAGGAAATCGGCTGGGGTGAAGTCATGGTAACGCCCGGCGACGAAGCGTGTAAATGGTTCGGTGATCTGGAGTGTTTCGATGCCTTTCACTGGCATGGGGAAACCTTCACTCTGCCGCAAGGAGCCACGCATTTGCTCTCTAGTCAGTATTGCCAGAATCAGGCCTACTCAATCGGCAAGCACTTGGTCTTTCAATGCCATGTGGAAATGACTGCGGAAATGGTTAAAGACTGGTGCGAAGCCGGAACGGATGAACTGAAAGCGGAGATTGGTAATCCTGCCGTGCAGACAGCTACAGAGATGCAGCATGATCTGCAGCATTGCATCCGGCAGTTGAATCAGGTTTCGCGCCTTGCCTACCAGCATTGGATTGAGGGTTTGCGCGCATAGCGGGACGGCAGTTTCTGGTAGCAGAATCGGGTAGCATACAGGAGCGGAGTCCAAACAATGCTTATGATAAAATCAGCGCATCTGAAACCATGACAAAAAGACTCATTCATGTCCGGTAACACCATAGGTACTTTATTTACGCTCACCTCGTTTGGTGAATCTCATGGCCCAGGCATCGGTGGCATTGTTGACGGTTGTCCGCCAGGGCTTGAATTGAATGAGGAAGACTTGCAAGCTGAACTCGACCGCCGCAAGCCCGGAACCTCCCGCCATGTCACCCAGCGCAAGGAGCCCGATGCGGTGGAGATACTGTCCGGCGTATTTGAAGGCAAGACCACGGGTGCGCCGATTGGTTTTCTGATTCGTAATCAGGACCAGCGTAGCCAGGACTATGGCAAGATTGCTGAAACCTTCCGTCCGGGCCATGCCGATTACACCTACTGGCAGAAATACGGCATTCGAGATTATCGTGGCGGTGGCCGCTCCAGTGCGCGCGAGACGGCAGTCAGGGTGGCGGCTGGTGCGATTGCCAAGAAATGGCTGAAACAGCGCTATGGCGTCGAAATCCGCGGTTATATGAGTCAGCTTGGCGAGATTTCGATTCCCTTCCAGAGCTGGGATGCGGTCAACGAAAACCCTTTCTTCTCGCCGAATCTCGACATACTGCCGGAGCTGGAAGCCTATCTCGACAATATCCGCAACGAGCGCGATTCCGTCGGTGCCCGTATTTCCGTGGTAGCGCAGGGCGTGCCAGTCGGCTGGGGTGAACCGGTTTATGACAGGCTGGATGCCGAGATCGCCTACGCCATGATGGGTATCAATGCGGTGAAGGGTGTCGAGATTGGTGCCGGATTTGCCAGCGTGATGCAGCGCGGTTCCGTACACAGCGACGAAATGACCCCCGAAGGCTTTGTCACCAATCATGCCGGTGGCTTGCTCGGCGGCATTTCTACCGGGCAGGATATTGAAGTGCACGTTGCCCTGAAACCGACGTCCAGCATCCCGCAGGAACGCCGTTCCATAGACAAGCAGGGTAATGCCGTCATCATGCAGACCACCGGCCGTCATGACCCTTGTGTCGGCGTACGCGCCACACCCATCGCCGAGGCGATGCTGGCACTGGTCCTGATTGATCATGCGTTGCGCCACCGCGCGCAGTGTGCTGATGTCGTCTGTAATACGCCGAAGATCTGAGCTGACGCGTTCCGACGTTCGCAGGCAACACCCTTAAAGCCGCCGATATGCAAAGATTCCCGTATTGGCGGCTTTCCAGTTTCTACTTCACCTATTACATGTTCGTCGGCGCGTTCGTGCCGTATTGGGGCTTGTACCTCAAGTCCGTCAACTTTTCCGCGGTCGAGATCGGTGTTCTGCTCTCGCTGTTCCAGGTCAGCAGGATATTTTCCCCTAGCTTCTGGGGCTGGCTGGCGGATAGAACCAATCGTCGTGTCGTCTGGATCAAACTGACGGCTCTGCTTGGTCTGCTCGGCTATATCGGCGTGTTCTTTGGCACCAGCTTTGTCTGGTTGTTCTTCGTCATGGCGGCGCTCAGCATCTTCACCAGTTCCACCCTGCCGCTGGCAGAGGCGGTCACCATGGCGCATATCGAACCTGCCAATCAACCCTATGGGCGCATTCGTGTCTGGGGTTCGATCGGTTTCATCGTTGCCGTGCTCGGGCTTGGGCTCCTGCTGGATTTTGCCAAGATCGAAAGTCTGCTCTGGTGTCTGCTGCTGATCCAGACCACGTTGTTCCTGCTCAGTTTCAAGATACCTGAACCTTACGTGCCCCCGCACCATACCGATCATTTGCCGGTATGGAAGATCGTTACCCGCCCCGAGGTGCTGTCGCTATTGATTGGCTGCTGTCTGATGGTCAGCGCGCACAGCGTCTATTACAGCTTCTTCTCGATTTTTCTGGAGGATCGCGGTTATAGTAAAACCCTGATCGGTATCCTGTGGGCGGTGGGCGTCGTCTGTGAAATACTGATGTTTGTCGTCATGCCGAAGCTGACCGCGAGATTCAGCCTCAAACAGATTTTGCTGATGAGCCTGATGCTGGCCGTGCTACGTTTTGCGATGATCGGATCGGGGGTGTCCTCATTAGCGATACTACTGCTTGCCCAGACTTTGCATGCTGCGACTTTCGGCAGTTTTCATGTGGCTTCTGTAGCCATTGTGCATCAGTACTTCAAGGGTAAGCACCAGGCTAAGGGGCAGGCCATATACAGCAGTGTGGGTTATGGTCTGGGCGGTACCATCGGCGGTATTTCCGGCGGCTATGCCTTGCAGTATCTGGGTGGTGAAACCACCTTCATGCTGACGGCCATCTATCCGCTGATCGGTTTTCTGGTGGTTGCGTTCTGGCTCAAAAGTAGCCATGCTAATCGCCATCTTGGGCACTAATCTGACTCCCTGGCCAATCCGGATGCGTCCTTTCTCTTACGTTCTTGCGCTTTGCCTTGCATGGGCCTTCCAGTCTGCGCATGCCGACACACAGGTCAATGTGGTAGGTCTTTTTACCGGCAAAGCCGTGCTGGTGATCAATAACGGCCAGCCCAAAACACTCTCGGTCGGACAGGTCTCGGAGGGCGTCAAGCTCATCTCAGCAAACAGTCAAAGCGCCGTGCTGGAGATTGAAGGCAAGCGACGTGAGCTGACGATGGGCCAAGGTGCAGTGGTTGCCGGCAGTGCGAGCGCTCAAGCTGCCAGCGTAACGCTTTATGCCAATTCGGCCGGACATCATCTCGCGGAAGGCCAGTTCAATGGTGTGCCACTTAAATTCATCGTGGATACCGGCGCTACCTCAATTGCAATGAACAGTGCCGATG
>JAEWTK010000026.1 GCA_023459535.1 Pseudomonadota bacterium | reverse complement strand
ACCCGGATGTTTCATAAATTTCACGCGCCCTCGCTTGTCTATTAGTTTCCCAGCACTTTTTCCTCAGTCGGGTGTATGAATAACTACACCGCTCCTTCGTAAAAAGCACTGGAAAACCAATATCCTGCGCGATCATCACGCGAATTCATGAAACATCCGGGTTAAAACCCATAAAAACTAATAGTTTGCTAAAATAACCTTAGCTAAAACTTTAATAGCAGGCGGCTTGATTCCAGTATGCATATTCATATCCTAGGTATTTGCGGTACTTTCATGGGGGGTATCGCAGTGCTGGCCAAGGCCGCCGGTCATCGCGTCACCGGTTGCGATGCCAATGTCTATCCGCCCATGAGCACACAGCTCGAAGCGCAAGGCATCGAACTGATCGAGGGTTTCGATACGGCGCAGACTGCGCTTAATCCGGATATCTATGTCGTTGGCAATGTCGTTTCACGTGGCAATCCCTTGATGGAGGAAATCCTCAATCGCGGCCTGCCTTATATCTCCGGTCCACAATGGCTGGCGGAGAACGTGTTGCAGGGTAAGTGGGTGCTCGCTGTTGCCGGTACGCACGGCAAGACGACGACGAGTTCCATGCTGGCTTGGGTACTGGAATATGCCGGCTTGGCGCCCGGTTTCCTGATCGGCGGTGTGCCGCAGAACTTCGGCATTTCGGCGCGACTGCCCGGTGTGCCCCGGCAGGACGCGAACAGTCTTTCCCCCTTCTTTGTCATCGAAGCGGATGAGTACGACACCGCCTTCTTCGACAAGCGCTCCAAGTTCGTCCATTACCGGCCGCGCACCGCCGTGTTGAACAATCTTGAATTCGATCATGCCGATATCTTCGCTGATCTTGCTGCCATCGAGACGCAATTTCATCATCTGGTACGTACAATCCCGAGCCAGGGCCTGGTCGTGGCGAATGGCAAGGAGCAAAGTCTGCAGCGCGTCATCGACCGTGGTTGCTGGACGCCGCTGGAGCATTTCGGTATGGCGTCCGGATGGCAGGCGGAGAACGTCTCTGCTGATGGCAGCTTCGATATCCTCTGCCAGCAGCAATTGCAGGGCCGTTTGAACTGGGAGCTGCTCGGCGAACACAATCGCATGAACGCCTTGGCTGCCATTGCCGCCGCCCGCCATGCCGGTGTGACGGCGGAGGTTGGTATCGAAGCGTTGGGGCAGTTCAAGAATGTAAAACGCCGCATGGAAACGTGCGGTGTGGTCAACGGCATCACCGTCTACGACGATTTTGCCCATCACCCGACCGCCATTGCGACCACGGTTGCAGGCCTGCGGGCCAGAGTCGGCAATGCACGTATTCTGGCGGTGCTCGAACCGCGTTCCAACACCATGAAGTTGGGTGTGATGAAGGCGGCTCTGCCCGACAGCTTGGCAGAGGCAGACCGGGTGTTCTGCTATGGCGCCAATCTCGGCTGGGATGCACAACAGGCGCTGGCCCCCATCCAGCATAAAGCCTGCACTTTTGACGATATGGAAAAATTGGTGACTGCGATAGTGCAAACTGCCGAGCCGGGGGATCATATCCTCGTCATGAGCAATGGCGGTTTTGGCGGAATACACCAGCAATTGCTCGACAGGCTTAAACAGGGATAAGGCACTTGAATCTGGGATTCATTAAATCGCTGCCTCCAATGACCCTTGCGCTGATTGTTTCTGCGCTCTTGCATGCTGGGGCGGTGGTTGCAGTAAAGTTTGAGGCGCCGGATCTGCAGCGTTTCAAGGACAATATTCCTGCGTTGGAAATCGTCCTGGTCAATGCCAAGACTGAATCTGCGCCGGAAAAGGCCGATGCACTGGCGCAGGCCAATCTGGATCGCGGAGGCAACACGGATGAAGAACGGCGCGCCAAATCTTCGCTACCGGCACCCAGAGACAAGCCAACCGATACCAGGGTCAAGCCGGCCGAGGAACTCAAGCAGACCCCGAAAAAGGCGGAGCTGGATGCCGAAGCCGAGCGTCAGTTGCAACGTGTGGCGGAGCTGGAGAAGCAGGCACAGGCATTGATGACACAGGCGAAATCGCGGCAGGTGATAGAGAATGAGCCGGTCAAACAGACTGAAGTGCCGCAACCGGAAAAAGGCCGCAATCGCGAAGCCGTCTCACAGACCTTGGACCGCGCCGCCCTGGCATCGGCGATTGCCGATATGGCACGTTTGGAGGCGCAGATATCCAAACAGCAGGATGAGTATCAGAAGCGCCCCAAGCGCAAGTTCGTTGGTGCCCGCACCCAGGAATATCGCTTTGCCACTTATGTTGAGGCATGGCGGCAGAAGGTCGAGCGCGTGGGTAACCTCAATTATCCGGAAGCGGCCAAAGAGCAGAAGATTTATGGTCAGTTGCGCATGACGGTTTCCATCAAGGCGGATGGCTCGCTTGAGAAGATCGACATCAACCAGAGTTCCGGCCATCAGATACTGGATGCCGCGGCGCGTCGTATTGTGGAATTGGCGGCACCTTATGCGCCGTTCCCGGAAGATATACGCAAAGATACCGATATTCTCAGCATTACCAGAACCTGGACCTTTACCCGTCAGGACAGTCTTGCATCCGACTAGCCTGCACATGGTGTATCGCCACGCTATAACTGAGCTATAGCAGAACTATTACCGAGAACCAAGCCATCACCGAGCGAATATGACAGCCAATCACTTTCAGTATCATGTTTTTTTCTGCCTGAACAAGCGCGAGGACGGCGCGGCATGTTGCACGGACCATGGTGCGGAAGCGGCCTTCGATCACATGAAGGCGCGGGTGAAGAAACTTGGCTTGAACGGAAAAGGCAAGGTGCGGGTTAATCGTGCCGGCTGTTTCGACCGTTGCGGCGAAGGCCCCTTGCTGGTGGTTTACCCGCAGGCAGTCTGGTATACCTTTGTCGATCTCGACGATATCGACGAGATTATTGAAAGTCACCTGAAACAGGGGCAAGTGGTCGAGCGTCTGCTGGTCGATCCACTCTAAATCTTTAAACTGGCGTCATCTTCAAGTCAGCCGAGATGGCGCTGGATGGCGGCTTTAAGCTTCCTTGCCGTTCCCGCGTCCAGTGCCGCAGCCATGGTCTCACGCCTGCTTTGCCCCCAGATCGGATTGGGGAAGGTCTTGTCCTGCCGGTAGCGCGGGATGATGTGCCAGTGCAGGTGCGGCGTCATATTGCCGAGGCTGGCAAGGTTGATCTTTTCCGGCTGCAGCGTTTCGCGCACTGCCTGCTCCACGGCAAACACCACGGACATTAGGCGCTCGCGTTCGCGTGTTCCGAGATCCGTCATTTCCTTGATATGGTTGTTCAGAATGACGCGGCAGTATCCGGGGTAGTTGAAATCCTCAATGCGCACCACGCGGCAAAACCCGTCCTGCCAGATCAGTTCACCGCCAGCATCGGTACATAATTCACACTCTGCCATAGATCATCCTTAGCAAATATTTTTGCCATTATTATGCTGTAACTTGCCATTGATGGCTTGATTGTTTAGGGTAAATCCTGCGCAATGTCTGTAAGGCAATAGAATCGGGCATGGCAGCTACATGAGTTTGCACAGTTGGTGTAGATTCAGATTATGATGTCGACTGACTGAGATCTTTGAGTGAGTTGTTTCTGACAATCTTCAGGGGGCAGTATATTGACGAGTCAATCTTCAGGACCGGCGGCGCCGGCGATTGTTGCGGAAATCTTTGCACATGCCGGTGTGCAGTTCAACGGTCAGCAACCATGGGATATTCAAGTCCACGATCATGAAGCCTATCGACAAATTCTCTATAAAGGCTCGCTCGGTTTTGGCGATGCCTATGTCGACGGCTTGTGGGATTCGGAACGGCTCGATGAAACCATCGAACGCCTGCTGAGCGCCGAGATTGAGACCAGGCTCGTCGGCTGGGCCAAGGTGCGCATGCTGGGCGAAAATCTGCGTCACCGCCTGTTCAATCTGCAATCCTTCGCCCGTGCCTTCCAGGTCGGCGAGCGTCATTACGACATCGGCAACGACGTGTTCGAAGCCATGCTCGATTCCAGCATGAGCTACTCCTGCGCTTACTGGGCCAAAGCCGACAACCTGGAGCAGGCGCAGCACGACAAGCTCGACATGATCTGTCGCAAACTGGAACTGAAACCGGGCGAGCGGGTGCTGGAG
>JAEWTK010000025.1 GCA_023459535.1 Pseudomonadota bacterium | reverse complement strand
GGCTTGCCTTGCGCAACCAGCACATCCCCCTTCAGGTCGGAAAACAGGCCGTCGAAGCTTGGTTCGTGCTTTTCATTGAGCAGTTTCAATGCACCATCATAGTCCTGCTGCTCGAACAGAATGCCGGCTAGTTGCAATTGCGCCAGGGTCTTGACCGAGGCTTCCGTGGCATTCTTGTATGCCCATTCAGACTGTGTCTTGGCGCTATCGATTTCCTTGGCGTTGTAGCTGGTCTTGGCTGCCAGCAGTGCTGCCCGCGCTGCATAAGGTGTGGATGGATACTGTTCGATGATTTCACCGGCAATGGTCTGTATGGTCTTCACGTCACTTGGGCTGGTATCACCCAGCAACATGAATTTGCTGGAGGCGGCTTCCGATTGCTGTTTTTGGTACTGATTCCAGCCCAGATATCCAACGACGGTGATGACAACCGCTGCCGCCACAAGCAAAACCTTGTTGCCATTGGTTTTCCACCAAGTTTTCAATGCGTCCAGCTGATCCTGTTCTTCTAAATCGAGTGCCATTCTGATTTCCTGAAAATTTCGTATTTAAGCGGCCAATGCTCTGCGGCCGGGTATGGATTGCAACAAATTACGGGTGTATTCCTGTGCGGGCGCATCATAAATCCCTTCCACACAGCCCTGCTCTATCAGCTTGCCCTGATACATCACCGCCACTTCATCCGCGATATGTCTGACCACACGCAGATCATGACTGATGAACAGATAACTCAGAGCCATCTCCTGCTGCAATTCTTTCAGCAACAACAGGATTTGCGCCTGTATCGATACATCAAGTGCCGATACCGGCTCATCACAAACAACCACTCTGGGTTCCAGCACCAGCGCGCGGGCAATGCCAATGCGCTGCCGTTGGCCTCCGGAGAACTGATGGGGGTACTTCTGCATATCGGCTTCGCTCAAACCGACACGCTGTAGCATCCTGACCACCTTGTCATGCCGTTCTTCCCGAGTGCCGAGTTGATGTATCAGCAGCCCCTCGCCAACGATCTGCCCAACACGCATGCGCGGGTTTAGCGAGGCAAAAGGATCCTGAAACACCATCTGCAAAAAGCGGCGTTGTTCGCGTAGACCGGAACCTGACAGTTTGGCCAGATCCTGGCCCTGGAAAAGAACCTCGCCACCATCCAAGGGCAGCAATTGTAACAGACAACGTGCAAGGGTGGATTTTCCGCTGCCTGACTCGCCGACAACCGCAAGGGCCGAGCCCTGCTTCAAATCCAGACTAACATCATCCAGCGCCTTGACCAACGTCGTGCCCAGACCAAAGCGGCCGCTCCGCTGTTTGTAGGATTTGGTCAGATGGCGCGCGCTGAGAATGATCTCGCTCATGCTGCGGCTCCCTCGTTTAGCCAGGCATAATCTATGGGCTTCAGCGGACGCTTGCCATCAGCATCCGGCACGCAGGCCAGCAAAGCCTGCGTATAGGGATGCTGCGGATTGTGCAGCACTTCAGCCACTGGTCCGGATTCGACGATCTCGCCGCGGAACATGACCACCACATCATCTGCAATGTCTGCCACCACGCCAAAATCATGGGTGATGAACAGCATCGCCATGTTCATGCGGGTCTTCAGTTCGTTCAGCAGTGCAAGAATCTGCGCCTGCACCGTCACATCCAGTGCCGTAGTCGGCTCGTCTGCAATCAGCATGGCAGGTTCGCAGGCGATACTCATGGCAATCATGACCCGCTGGCGCTGACCGCCTGAAAGCTCATCCGGATAGCTGTTGGCGCGGCCAGCCGGTATGCCGACCTGCTCGAGCAGCGCCGCAATCCTGGCTTTCAGCGACTGGCCACGGAGCCCCTGATGCACGATCAGCGTCTCACCGATCTGTTTGCCGATGGTCAGTACCGGATTGAGGGACGTCATCGGCTCCTGAAAGATCATGCCGATACGACCGCCGCGGATTTTGCGCAACTCATCGTTGCTGATGCCGACCAGATCCTGCCCTTGAAAAATGACCTTGCCCTGCGCCAGTCTCAACTGCGATGAAAGCAGCCCCATGACGGAAAGCGCTGTCAGGCTCTTGCCGCTGCCGGATTCGCCAACGACACAGGTCGTCTTGCCAGACTCAAGCGTGAAAGAGACGTTATTCACCAACAGTTTGTCCGGTGCGTTCTGCGGTGTTACCGTCAATCCTTCAATCCTGAGCAGTTCGGTCATGTTTGCAGTATCTCGATGGCCTGTTGTATGGATAATCTCTGTTGCTCGCCCGCTTGCAGCATGGGCTTCAGCGTCACCTGATTCGCCAGCACTTCATCTTCACCCAGTATCAGCGCATATCTTGCCAACGAGCGATCGGCTTTCTTCATCTGCGACTTGAAACTGCCGCCACCGCTATGCTGAACAACAGCCAGTCCGGCATTTCTCAATTCTTCAGCGATGTGCAGCGCCTGTTTTTCCGCCGTCTCGCCGACATTCACCAGATAAACATCCGGCGACTGGTTTGCCGTCACGTCATACTCCTGCATCAGCAGGAACACTCGTTCAAGCCCGATGCCGAAACCACATGCCGGCATGGGTTCCCCGCCCAATCTTTCCACCAATGAATCGTACCGGCCGCCACCGGCAATCGTGCCCTGGCTGCCCAGCTTGGTCGTCACCCATTCGAACACGGTGCGGTTGTAATAATCCAGACCGCGCACCAGCCGGTGATTCAACTGATAAGCAATCCCGGCCTCATCCAGCATCCGGCACAAACTATGATAGTGCTCACGGCTTTCAGTTCCCAGCGTATCCAGCAAGCGCGGCGCGGCTTCGATCATGGCCTGCATGCGCGGGTTTTTGCTGTCGAGGATGCGCAAGGGGTTACTGTGCAGGCGGCGTTTGGCATCTTCATCCAGCAGATCCGCATGCTGTTCAAAATAGGCGATCAGGGTTTTACGGTATTCGGCGCGCTCATCCGCATCACCGATGCTGTTGAGGTGCAGCTCGACATCGCTGATGCCGAGCTCGCGCCACAGACGCGCCAGCATGATGATCTGCTCCGCATCGACATCCGGCCCGGCAAATCCGAACGCCTCCACGCCGATCTGGTGAAACTGGCGCTGACGACCTTTCTGCACGTTCTCATGCCTGAACATCGGCCCCATGTACCAGAGGCGCTGAGGGCCGTTGTAGGTCAGACTGTGCTCAACCACGGCACGCACACAACCCGCCGTACCTTCCGGACGCAGGGTCAGCTTGTCATCGTTGAGGTCGTCGGTCCAGGAATACATCTCCTTTTCAACGATATCGGTATGCTCGCCGACGCTACGCACGAAAAGATCCGTCGCCTCGACGATTGGCATGCGGATGTTGCGATATCCATACTGCGCCAGCACGCGGCGCGCCGCATCCTCAAGCAACTGCCAGAGCGGTGTATGCTCAGGCAGGATGTCGTAGAAACCCTTGATGCTTTGGAACTTGGTGCCTTGGAACTTGGTGGTTTGAGGTTTGGTACTCTGCAATTTTGCGCTCTGTGATTTCGGATTCTGTGATTGATTCGTCATGCTGTCGGGACTCTGCTCAAGGTGGATTCAAACAGACATCAGACAGCGCGGATTGGAATGGTCTTGGTCTGATCCGGCAGCTTGAACTCCTGCCGCAATTTGCCGCCTTCGGCATAATTCTTCTGCACGTAATCTTCCACGATGGCCTGGAACTCTTCCGCAATGGCATCGCCTTTCAGCGTCACAGTTTTTTCACCGTCAACGAATACCGGCGCCACTGGAATCTCGCCGATACCCGGCAAGCTGATACCAATATTGGCCAGTTTGGATTCGCCCGGCCCATTAACCACACAGCCCATGAC
>JAEWTK010000024.1 GCA_023459535.1 Pseudomonadota bacterium | reverse complement strand
GTGTCAGGCTTAGGCTGGAATGTTCTGCATGCATTCTTGCATCCAGGTCCAGGGTTTGTTTGATTTTTGTCAGCATGGACAGGATGTTTGCATCCGTGGAAATCCCTTTTCTGGTACTTTCGATTTCAATATCGTTGCTTGTGTTTTGGAGTTTCCAGAGTACCTTGTCCATGTTTCGTGCAGCGATGTTCAAGTGGTGCGGGTTGATTAGATCAGGGAAAAGAAATTCTGTTTTGCCGCCATAAGCAGTGATGATCATAGTTTGAATTCCAGTAATCATCGCCAGTATCCGGTCTCCATCGAACTCCGGATCAAACGCCAGGTTCAATGCCTCGCTACCTTGTGCTTCCCGCAAAGCGTCGAATTTCCAGCCAAACGGGCCTTCAAACACCCATTGGGCCATTTCTTCCGGGCTGACAGAGGCGCTTTTTTGCAATTCATCTAGGTTGAGCCGGTACAGGGCAGTCATCACCACTAGCAAGTGGCTGCCATGTTCCTCAACAATGGTTCTGCTCGTACGTGTCTGATTTTTCGAAATTTCAATAGATGGATTCGACTCTGCAGATGCAGAGTTCTGTGCGTAAGCATGGTCACAGTCAGATAACAGGCCCAGCATCAGCATGGCAAATACCGCCATGTGGATTAAGGAAAAGTCAGATTCAGCAATGTTTGACATATTGGGTTTCAGCTTAAAAACAGGCAAAAAAAACCGGCCCATTGAGCCGGTTGTTAAAGTATTTCGTAATGGAGTGACGAATATACTATGGAGGAGAAAGAGAAACCTGAAGCCAAGTTTCATATTTCACGCGGCTATATTGATATATGGGCAAAATCGATGACAGTGAATCATTCCTTCCCGGTTTGTAAATTTCTCCCTTTTTCCAGAACGCCATAACGAATCGCCAGATGAACCAGTTGTCCGGTCGTTTGTACTCCCAGTTTTTGACGAACCTGCGTCTGGACATTGGCTGCAGTTTTATAGCCTATCTGCAGATGTTCGGAAATTGCGGACAAAGACTCTCCTTCGGCGATTCTGCGAAAGACTTCAAACTCTCTTGGTGACAGTTTATCCAAAGGCCGTTCGGTCGCGGAAAAGCGGTCGAGCGCCAGATGCTGTGCCAAACCGTGGGCAATATAACGACCGCCGCGAGCGATTTGCGTGATGGCTTCGAGCAAGGTTTCAGGCGGATCGGTTTTGATCACATATCCGCGGGCCCCCGATTGTATTGCCCTAGCTGCATAGATGTTGTCGTCATGCATGCTGAAAATGAGGATCTTGGCATGATGATCACGCACCAGAATGCGTTGCAGGGTTTCCATACCTCCAATGCCGGCCATGTCCAGATCCAGCAGGCCGATATCCGGCCGGTGCTCCTGCCAGAGTGCTACCGCCTTTTCGCCATTTTCGGCTTCCGCAACAATTTGATGTCCGACATTCTCAAGCAGAAGTTTGAGACCCTGCCTGACCACAGCATGATCGTCAGCCAACAGTATTTTCGACATATTCATATTCTCTTGAGTGGTAGAAGGGGATAATTGCAGTGATTGTGACCCCTGCATTGGGCCTCGATGTCAATCCAAAGCTCCCGTGCAGGGATTCTATGCGTTCGCGCATGCCGGTCAGGCCGAAAGAATTCGGTGTCGCTGATGATGACTGAATGCCGAGCCCATTGTCTTTGATGCGGACGAACAGCCCTTGATCTTTGTTTTTCAGGTAAATATCGACACGACTTGCATGAGCATGTCTTGAAATATTGGTCAGTGCTTCCTGGATGATGCGGAAAATCACGATGCTGATGGACTCTGGTAATCTGTTACAGGACTCATCCAGGTCCATGCTACAGCTGATTTCCGGGTTCTGTTTGCACCAGTCATGGACCAGTTGTTGAATCGCTTCGATCAGGCCATGTGCGTCGAGTGCGGCGGGCCTCAGTCGTCTGATGATTCTCCTGATGGCAACCTGTATATATTCGGCATGCCTGGCGATACGCTCCAGATATACAGATGTGCTGGCTCTATCGACTATATTAGGAATTGTTGCGGCATCCAGTCTGATGGCCGTCAGGTACTGCCCGACATCATCATGAATCTCCCTTGCCAGCCTGCACCGCTCTTCTTCCTGAGCTTGCATGGCATGGCCTGCCAGTGCGCGGTTTTCTGCAAATAATTGCGAAAGTTCCTTTTCTGCCAGGTATTGTTCCGTGATATCCGTGAAGTAACCGTGAACCTCTTGAACCTTTGCCGTTTCAGACAGAACCTGTCTGAAACGCGCCATAACGACCCAGACGCCTTTATCCGGTCTTTCCAGTACCAGTTCAGGAAAATCAAGATATACGGATGGTGAAGAGTCTCTGGCAATACTTTGCCATTTCTCCCCGAGTGCACCGGCGATGTTGAATTGGTCTTCGCCTCGTACCGCCATGCCGGACATGATACGGAAAGCCTGGTTGCAAATGACAAGGTTGCCATACCTGTCTGCAATAAAGTTACCGCTCAGCCCTTCCTCAAATAGCGTCTGAAACCTGTCTAGGCTTTCATGCGCTTTTTTCTCGGCTTCCCTGCGTGTGGCAATTTCGATAGATAGCTCGCGCATGCGTCTGCTGGAAAACCAGATGGCGACAATGGCAGCTGTCAGAAACACAAATGGAAGTTCATCAATCTGACCGTGCTCCAGAGGTTCTGCCCACTCCATGAAGCGCTCCGCCAGATCCAGGGTTATAGACAGCAAATAGGTGAGCGCGACTGTGCAGAATGCGATTAGCAGATCTCTACGCTGTGAATTTTTGCGGTTGTTTTCGTGGGTATTTTTCATGAGAGGGCAATTCTCATTCATGACACTTGCCCGGGATAGTGAATTTTTCCCGACTTGAGCTGTTGGTCGGATTGCATTCGCTCGGCGTTCTTGTGATGTGAATTCTTTCACATATCGGCGGGAATCTTTCATCTACATAAGCTGTAACAAGTTGTTAACAATGCAGACCTGTCAAACGGAAACGTTGGCAGGGGTTTGTAATTTAACCAAATTCAGGAGAGGTAACTATGAGAAGCAAATTAGGCAGCGTCAGGCTTGGCGCAACCATTGGTAGCCTGCTTGCGCTGACTGCAATGCAGGCTGCTGTGGCTGGCCCGGATCTCAATAAGCGTGAGGCAGATCCAAATCAATGGCCGCTGCAAACAGGCAATTTCTACGGGCAGCATAACAGCACGTTGGATCAGATCAACAAGAAGAATGTAAAGGACGTCAAGGCAGCATGGTCATTCTCAACCGGCGTATTGCACGGGCATGAAGGTGCCCCGCTGGTGATTGGTGACATGATGTACATTCACTCCGCGTTTCCGAATAACACTTACGCTGTCAATCTGAACGATCCGGGCAAGATCGTCTGGTCCCATAAGCCCAAGCAAGAGGCTTCTACCAAGGCAGTGATGTG
>JAEWTK010000023.1 GCA_023459535.1 Pseudomonadota bacterium | reverse complement strand
GTCCATCATTGAACAGAAGGATTTCGAATCCCCTGCCTTCGTCAGCAGTTGGGGCGTGTCCGACGGCGACCTGTTCGACAAGACGCACGAACGTCTGCAGGCCTTGCATGGCTGTGGGCAACCCTTCTTTACGCTGGTTTTCACGTCGTCCAACCATTCGCCGTTCGAGTTCCCGGATGGTCTGATCGAGCTCTACGACAGTGAGAAAGGGACCGATCGCAACGCCGTCAAATATGCCGACCACGTGCTCGGCCACTTCTTCGAGCGGGCGCGCGCCAGCGACTATTGGCAGGATACGCTGTTTGTCGTTGTCGCCGACCACGACATCCGCGTGCGCGGCGACAGTTTGGTGCCACTGCGCAACTTCCATATTCCGGCCCTGATGTTGGGCGCCGACCTCGAACCGCGGCGCATCCGCAGCGTGGCGAGCCAGATCGACATCCCGGTCACCGCCCTTTCGCTGATGGGCATCGATGCGCAGCATCCGATGCCAGGACGCGATCTCAGCCGCGAGGCAGACGATTTGCCGGGGCGTGCCATGATGCAGTTTGAGGAACACTACGGCTGGCTGGAAGGCGACGAGCTGGTCGTGCTGCGGTCGGGCAAGCCGCCGGCAGCGGCACTCTACAGTGCTGCGGAAAAGCATGTCTACCCGACGGAAGCCAGTGCCGGGAGTGACAAGCTCGCCCGTCGTGCACTCGCCCATGTGCAGCTGGCCTCCTGGCTGTATAGCAAGCAGAAATATCGGCCAGCCTGAAGGCCGGCCGTTGTCTGACGGACAGGCTTCCTGAGGGCTATTCTTCCTTGTAGCGCAAGAGTTCGTGGCGCACGGCCTTGCGGTCGATGGTCGGCATGCTCTTGTTCAGCAGATCGAGAAACTCGAACGAATTCAGTTGGTCGATCGAGGGTTTGGCACTGGAGATCTTCAGATAGGGGTCGGCACCATTGCCGAGGAACAGCGCCACCAGCTCGGGTTCGTTGTAGAGGATAGCGGCGTTCAGGGGTGACATGCCCATCTCGTCCGCCTCGTCGATCCTGCAGCCGGCAGCGATGGCGGTGTTGATGATGCCGAGTACTTCGCCATTGTCGAGCGCCGGCCGGTTGTAGGCGCCGGTCATCAGCACGATGGTCGGTGTCACGAACTCCCCGTCGGTCACATGACAGCCGGTTTCATCCGTCAGCTGCAGGCCGGGCATGATTTCGTTGGCTGAGCTGGCAGGTTCCTTGTCAGCTGCGGCTTGCGGCCAGTTGGCAGTCGGGAAGAAGGCCTCCAGCCCCGGTTGTTTCGGCGTCTGGCCATCCGGTGTCCAGTAGCAACTCAGTCTGCTGTAATTGTCGAGATCAAGCCGATGCAGGCAGGTTGCGCTATGGCCGGGCCAGCGGAAGCGCACCACTTCCGCCTCGCCGATTTCTGCATGCTCCACTGTCCCTGTACCGCTGACAGTTTGCGTGCCAATGGTGCGAGTGAGTTCCAGTACGCCTTCATTGAGCGTGATCTGCGCGCTACCGGTGTAGGTCTCGCCGCCATCCGGCATCTGGCCGATGATGACGTAGTGGCCGGGCAGCATGGTGTGCAGCATGGAAGGTTCGCTGTCGGCGGCCAGTGCGCTGCCATGAGCAGCGGCGATAACGGACAGCAGGATAGTGGCGATAGTCGGTTTGGTCATGTCGATTCCAAACAAGTGCGGCCAATTTTTTTGTGACTGGCGCACGATCTTCGAACTTGAAGTTTGAATCATTGCATCATCTTCAGCTGACTTCAATCGCTGTCAGCCAGTATTGCAATCCTGCGGATCAGTCTTGGCAGGCGAATAGTACTTACTGCTTTGCTGATGGCACCGGTGGTTGCCTGCCGGTTTTCTTTGATTGGTAGGCCGCGTGATCGGCCCGGGCGAGCAACTGGTCCAGGCTGTCCTCTGCGCCGCCCCATTCGGCTGCTCCTATGCTGACAGACCACTGGACGGTCTTATGCAGTTTTCCTTGCCGGTGCATGTGTTCGGAAAGCTTGATGGCGCCTTCCAATGTTGTGTTTGGCAGGATTGCAATGAATTCGTCGCCACCGAACCTGACCAGAGAATCATTGCTACGCATACATTTCCTGGTTTCACTGGCAAAGGTTGTCAAAACCTGGTCTCCGAACAAATGTCCGTAGGTGTCGTTGATTTTCTTGAAATCGTCGATATCCATGAACAGGATGGATAACGGGCTGCGATAACGTTTCGAGCGTGCGATTTCATTTTCAAGCACCTGCGTACCTGCATTTTTGTTCAGGCAGCCTGTCAGGTCGTCGTGACGGACCGCATGCCCCAGCTCCTGGTTGAGGCGCTCGGATGCCAGCATCAGATAGCTGACGGTCGCGAGCGGGATCATGATGGCAGGAGTGGCTACGAGCACAAGCTGGCTGATGCTGGCATCAAAGATGTCATTTGGATGGTCGATGCCTGTCACCAAGGTGATGATTCTGAATACTCTGGTTGCAATCAGGCCAAGCAGGGATAGCAACAATAGATTCCTGCCTATGCTCTGCGGCAACTTCAAGCAGGTAAATACAAACTGATCCACGGTTACGATGAGCGTAAAGAAGGATAAAAGTGTCATGCGCATGGCTATATCTGGCTCCACGATGGTGTGCCAGTAAAAAAGACCAATATAGAGAGCGACAAAAACACTCAGGAGGGGGCGGATATTACGTTGCGCATATCCGGCAAATCGCCTGGTGCCTGCATTCATCAGCATGAATGCGAGCAGAATGATCAGGTTGGGTATTAGAATGCCGATGAGTAGTGGTATATGATCCCTGACAAGAAACAGGCAGAGAGACAACGCGACAAGCAATGACCCCCAGGCCCATTCCTTGAGGCCGTGAATATTTTTCGGGTATGTTTTGGCAATGACCCAGATAACCGCGGTCATGGCGAACGAGGTAATGCAGGAGATAATCAGAATAACTTGGGAAATAGCCACTTTAACAACTCTTGAATTGGATGGGCGCTGGCTAAGCTAATTAGGCAGGGCGACTTCTTTCTCAGGTCTGCAGCACAAATAACGTTTGAGTGGAATATTAAGTGTAAAGAATGGGGAAGGGTAAATTAATTATCTTGCTTTATTCGATGCGCTAAACAAAAACGGCCCACATTGTTGTGAGCCGTTCTATAATCAATTTGAATTAATTTGGTGGGAGAT
>JAEWTK010000022.1 GCA_023459535.1 Pseudomonadota bacterium | reverse complement strand
GTCATGACCTTGTGCACCGGCAAGCGTGGCATACAGCGCAACATGCAGTACATGGGCCGCCAGGTCATGCTGACGTACGAGCTGCCGCTGAACGAAGTGGTGCTCGATTTCTTTGATAAACTGAAGTCCGTTTCGCGCGGTTACGCGTCCATGGATTATGAGTTCCTCGAATTCCGCGCTGCCGATCTGGTGAAGCTGGACATCATGGTCAACGGCGAGCGGGTCGATGCCTTGTCGCTGATTGTGCACCGTGCCAACAGCGTTTATCGTGGCCGTCAGTTATGCGCCAAGATGCGCGAGCTGATCCCGCGCCAGATGTTCGATGTCGCCGTGCAGGCTGCCATCGGCGCTAACATCATTTCGCGCGAAACGGTGAAGGCCATGCGCAAGAACGTACTGGCCAAGTGTTATGGTGGCGATATCACGCGCAAGAAGAAATTGCTGGAGAAACAGAAGGAAGGCAAGAAACGCATGAAGCAGGTTGGCAATGTGGAGATCCCGCAGGAAGCCTTCCTTGCGATTCTGCAGGTCGAAGATAAATAGATTAATAAATAGACAGGGCTAAATAATGTTTGCATTGTTCATGTTGGTGATATTGGCAGTCACGGGGCTGATCTGGCTGCTGGACAGTCTGTTCTGGCGCAAGAAGCGGGTGGCCGGTAGCGCGGAGCCCGTCATCGTCGAGTATTCCAAGAGTTTCTTCCCGGTGATCCTGGCGGTTTTCCTGATCCGTTCCTTCATCGTCGAACCTTTCAAGATTCCTTCCGGTTCCATGATGCCGACTCTGCTGGCAGGGGATTTCATCCTGGTGAATAAATTCACCTATGGATTACGGGTGCCCATTCTCAATAACACCTTCGTTGAGCTCAACAAGCCGGAGCGTGGCGATGTCGTCGTATTCCACTTTCCGCCTGATCCTTCCATTGATTACATCAAGCGCATTGTGGGTGTGCCGGGTGACAAGATCGCGTATCGCAACAAGCAGATTTTTGTGAACGGCGAGCCGGTCGACATGAAGCTGGTGGGGGACTACCAGTACGTGGCTTCAGGGCTCAATATGATCACAAGCAAGCTTTATACTGAACAACTCGGGAAGGTCAGCCATGCCGTGCTGTTGGATGAGGATAGCATCAGCATCGATGGCGAGACGGAAGTCCCGGCTGGACATTATTTTGCCATGGGTGATAATCGCGATAACAGCAAGGACAGTCGTTCCTGGGGTTTTGTGCCGGATGATAACCTTGTTGGCAAGGCATTCATGATCTGGTGGAATTTCGATGATTTTGGCCGTATCGGCAGCACTATTCATTAAGGGGGAATTATGCAAAAACAGCGCGGAATGACGTTCATCGGTCTGGTGTTAATGATCGCGGGCATTGTCTTTGTGGCCGTTATCGGCATGAAAATGGTGCCAGCGTATCTGGAGTTCATGTCGGTAAAGAAGGCGCTTAACAATATCGCCAGCCAGCCTGAATTCAAGGAAATGACCAACAAGGACATTTATGAATCCTTCAACAAGACGGCAGCGATTGATGATATCGACAGCATCACGGCCAAGGAATTGATCATTACCCAGTCTGATCTGGGTCCGGTAGTGATTGCCGAATATCAGGTGGTGGTCCCGCTGATGGGCAATGTCAGTGCCTTGATCGATTTCTATGCTGCCACGGATGAATAATCGGCAAGGGATGAGCAAGGCCTGATGCAAGCCCATGGATTAGAACGACTGATAGATTATCAATTCAAGAATCAGTCCTTGTTGCAGCAGGCACTGACGCACAGAAGTCACGGCAGTCAGAACAACGAACGTCTTGAATTCCTCGGTGATGGGGTACTCAACTTCATCATCGCACACCAACTGTATCAACGTTTCTCCAAATTGAGCGAAGGTGACTTGAGTCGTATGCGGGCTCAACTTGTGAAAGAGCCTACGCTTGGAGAGCTCGCTGTCAGCCTCAACCTTGGCGATCATTTGCGTTTGGGTGAAGGGGAGCTTAAAAGTGGTGGCTGGCGCCGACCCTCTGTGCTGGCCGATGCCCTTGAGGCTATCATCGGTGCGGCCTATCTGGACGGCGGCTTTGAAGCAGCAGAACAGATGGTGATTCGTTTGTTTACCCCTTTGCTGGAAAAACTCGACCCCAAAGCCATAGGCAAGGATCCGAAATCCCTGTTGCAGGAGTATCTGCAGGGGCGCAAGATGGAATTGCCGGAATACAAGCTCGTGGCTACCGAAGGCGAGGCACATTGCCAGACTTTCCGTGTCGAATGCCATATCGGCAAGCTGAATATCACTACATCCGGCGAAGGCTCAAGCCGTCGTGCTGCCGAACAGCAGGCAGCCGAACTCGCATACAAAAAGGTCATGCATGTCCAAGAGAAAAACTGAGCAAAAAATTGAGCAAAACACCGAGCAGAACCCTATGCTAGATAGCCTTGCCGGAGATTTTCATTGCGGTACGATCGCCATCGTCGGCCGTCCGAATGTCGGAAAATCCACGCTGCTGAATCATATTCTCGGCCTCAAGCTCAGTATCACGTCACGCAAGGCGCAAACGACGCGCCATCGTCTTCTGGGAATCCATACCACCGAAGATACCCAGTATCTCTTTGTCGATACACCGGGCTTTCAGCAAAAACATATCAACGCGCTGAACAAGTCACTCAATAAAACCGTGACTCAGGTGTTGACGGAAGTCGATGTCGTGCTGTTCGTCATCGAGCCCATGCATCTGGGGGAAGCTGACCGCCTGGTGCTCAAGTTGCTGCCCAAGGACAGGCCGGTGATCCTGGTGGTCAACAAGGCAGATCTGATGGGTGACAAGGGCAACCTGCTGCCGTTGATTCAGGATTTCGACCTTGAATTCCCGTTTGCCGCCATTGTGCCGGTCAGTGCCAAGAAGAATCTGTATCTGGATGAATTGATGGCTGCCATTCGGTCCTATCTGCCGGTGCAGCCGGCGATGTATGGAGAGGACGAACTGACAGACAAGAATGAGCGTTTCCTGGCTGCAGAGATGCTGCGGGAAAAGGTATTCCGTTTTCTCGGGGATGAAATTCCTTACGCAGTTGCAGTCGAGATCGAGAAATTTGAGCAGGAAGGCAAACTGCGTCGTATACACGCGGCGATCATCGTCGACAAGCCCAGCCAGAAGCCCATGCTGATCGGCAAGGGCGGCGAAAAGCTCAAGCAGATATCGACCGAAGCCAGACAGGATATGGAAAAGCTGTTCGGTGGTAAGGTCTGGCTGGAAGTCTGGGTCAAGGTCAAGGGCGGTTGGGCGGATGATGAACGCGCCCTCAAAAGCCTGGGTTATTGATCCGTCAGCCTGTTACGATTTCTTATAGCTCCCACCCGGTAACCTCATCGCGCTTCTCCTGATTAGTTATGGCCGTTACCAGCATCAATCGCCAGGATAACCAGCCGGTCTTCGTGCTGCACACCTATCCATTCAAGGAAACCAGTCTGGTGGTAGAGCTGTTCTCGCGCGATTTCGGCCGTGTTGCCGCAGTCGCCAAGGGTGCCAGACGACCCAGATCCGCCATGCGCGGCATGCTGCAATCCTTTCAGCCGTTGCTCGCTGCCTGGTCGGGCAAGAACGAACTGCGTAACCTGCATAGTCTGGAGTGGGGTGAGGGGTTATTGCTGCTGCAGGGGCAAGCCTTGATGTGCGGTTTCTACATGAACGAACTGCTGTTGCGCCTGCTGCCGCGTGAAGATGCGCACGAAGCCTTGTTTGATTACTACGCGCAGACCTTGCGTGCGCTTTCCGGAGTTCAGGCCAAAAG
>JAEWTK010000021.1 GCA_023459535.1 Pseudomonadota bacterium | reverse complement strand
AAGACCATTCCCGCCGTGGTGGCAGCTTTCGAGTTCAAATTCATGGGTGGCTCCATGGGGTCGGTTATGGGCGAACGCTTTAGTCGCGGTGTGCAGGCTTGTATCGAACACAAGATGCCGTTTGTCTGCGTTTCAGCCAGTGGTGGTGCGCGCATGCAGGAGGGCTTGTTCTCGCTGATGCAAATGGCCAAGACCAGCGCTGCCTTGACGCAATTGAGCCAGGCCGGGCTGCCATATATTTCTGTGTTGACCGATCCGACCATGGGTGGGGTATCGGCCAGTTTTGCCATGCTGGGCGATGTCATCATCGCCGAGCCCAACGCACTGATCGGTTTTGCCGGGCCGCGTGTGATCGAACAGACCGTGCGCGAGAAATTGCCTGAAGGTTTTCAGAGAGCAGAGTTCCTGCTGGAGCATGGTGCAATCGACATGATTGTCGATCGTCGTCAGATGCGTGACAAACTCGCTACATTGATCGCTTCCATGCAGCGATTGCCAGCCGTCGCCTGAATCAGAGCCTGACACCTGTGGGTCCGGAATCATCCCTGCCTGAAGACTTGGCAGGCTGGCTTCGCTATATCGAGGCTCAGCATCCAAAATCCATTTCCATGGGGCTGGATCGCGTTGCTGCAGTCAAGGAACGCATGGGGCTTGATCCGCAATTTCCCATCATTATCGTCGGCGGCACCAACGGCAAGGGTTCGACCTGTGCCATGCTGGAAAACATCTATCACCACGCCGGTTACCGTGTTGCCGGTTACAGTTCCCCCCACATTCTGCGCTATAACGAGCGTGTCAGAGTTAATCTCGAGGAGCTTGACGATGAGACCCTGGCTGCCGCTTTTGCGGCAGTTGAAGCGGCGCGTCAGAATTTGCAACTGACCTATTTCGAATATGGCACGCTGGCGGCCATGTGGTGCTTCATGCGGCAGAAGGTCGAGTTGGCCGTGATGGAGGTCGGGCTCGGCGGCAGGCTTGATGCAGTGAATGTGTTCGAACCGGACTGCGCCGTAGTAACGACAATCGATATCGATCACATCGAGTTTCTCGGTAGCAGCCGTGAAAGCATCGGTTTTGAAAAAGCCGGCATTTTCAGAAAACATGTTCCGGCTATCTGTGGCGACCTTACTCCCCCGCAATCACTTGTGGAACACGCCAAGAGCATCGGCGCTGATTTGCAGCTGCGCAATCGCGATTTCAAACTGGATCAACATGCTGGCCGCTGGGATTTCAAGGGTGCTGCGTTGATGCATGATTTGCCTTTGCCCGCACTCAGGGGCGAGTTTCAGCTGGATAATGCGGCCTGTGCGTTGGCTGCGATAGAGGCGATTCAGGGACGTTTGCCGGTCAACAGGTCAGCGATCGAAGCTGGATTAAAGTCGGTAAGTCTCGCCGGCCGGTTCCAGGTCGTCGCCCAACATCCGCAAATTTTGCTGGATGTCACACACAATCCTCATGCGGCCCATGCTCTGGCTGAAAATCTGCACCAGACCAAAACGGAAGGTAAAACCATTGCGGTTTTTGCCATGCTGGCAGACAAGGATATTGCGGGCGTGATTACTGCCCTGGAGACCGAGATTGATAGTTGGTATTTGTCTTCAGTCGATCATGTGCGCTCTGCCAGTGTTTCGCAGCTTCTTGAAATATTTAATCAAATCAATGCCGATACAAATCTGGCATGCTTTGAAAGTCTGCCCGCAGCATTCCGCCAAGCCTGTCTGGATGCGGGCAAAAATGATAGAATAATCGTGTTTGGTTCATTTTTTACCGTTGCTGAAGTCATGCATGTTTTGCCGGCACCCATTACCCACAGATCATCCTGACAGGCGGGCTGTTTGCCATTGGAGAGTGCGTCAATGTCGATAGACGAACAAGAGATTCAATTCAGGAAACGAGCACGTAGACGACTGGTGGGCGCCATTGCGCTGGTCTTGCTTATGGTTACAGTGCTGCCTATGGTGCTGGACGATCGGTCCGCCAATCAGTCGCAGCAGGAAATTGAGATTTCCATCCCTAGCCAGGATGACGAGGAGTTCGCATCCTCCATTACCCCTTATGTTCCCGAGTCAGATGAGCCACAGGCAGCTCTGCCGGATCCTGTAGAAAGCAACGAGCCAGCAACTTCTGCAGATGCGGGCTTGCCAGTAGATGATGCAGTGACTGCATCCACACCTGTGACTAAACCTGCGACCAGCCCGGCGGTTGAAGCCAAGCCTGCGGTGAGCGCAGCAAAGACGCCCACCTATTTGGTGCAGATCGGGGTGTTTTCCGATGCAGCCAATGTCAGGCAGTTGGAAGAAAAGCTGAAGGCTCAGGGCTTGAAGCCTTCTACCGAGAAGGTGCAGACCGCGCAAGGCGAAAAGATCCGTCTGCGGGTAGGGCCATTCGACAATCGTGCTCTGGCCGAGGACGCCTTGGCCAAAATCAAAGCCACTGGCTTGTCCGGCATGATTATTACCAACAAATAAGCGTTTATGACCGGCTTCGATTATGCAGTGTTGGCAATTGTGGGAGTTTCTGTCCTGCTCAGCATCATGCGCGGATTCGTCAGAGAAGTGCTGGCCCTGATAAGCTGGGTGGCAGCCTTTATCGTTGCCAGACTTTATGCGCTTGAGTTGGTGCCTATGTTACCGGAGGCCATTCCCAGCGCAGAGCTCAAAATGTTGGCGGCTTTCCTGATCGTGTTCCTGACGACATTGCTGTTATGCAGTTTGCTGGCGATTGCACTCTCTCATATTTTCAAGAAGGTGGGCCTGGGCTGGATTGATCGCGGACTGGGCGCCGTGTTCGGTGTTCTGCGGGGCATTCTGGTGGTGTGCATACTGGTATTGCTGGCCGGATTTACCGGGTTTCCCAGAGACCCGATGTGGCGTAATGCCATGTTTGCCGCGCCATTGGAGGCGGTGGTGCTGGCGCAATTGTCATGGTTGCCGGCGGATATTGCCAAGCATGTCAAATACGACTAGATTGAGCAACTGGATTGGCTCAATCGGCTTAACAGATTTTAGTTTATTGGATGTTTGATTAATGTGCGGAATCATTGGAGTAGTCAGTAAAAGCTCGGTCAATCAGTTGCTCTATGACGGATTGCTGGTGTTGCAGCATCGCGGTCAGGATGCTGCCGGTATTGTCACGTGCGACGGCAATACTTTCTACATGCATAAAAGCAATGGTCTGGTACAGGACGTGTTCCAGACCCGGCATATGCGCAGTCTGGTCGGCAATGCCGGCATAGCGCATGTGCGTTATCCTACAGCGGGCTCATCATCCGCTGCTGAAGCCCAACCTTTCTATGTCAACTCACCATTCGGCATTGTGCTCGGTCACAACGGTAATTTGACCAACTCTGCCCAGCTCAAGCAGGAAATGTTCAGGCAGGACCTGCGCCATATCAATACGAACTCCGATTCCGAAGTGCTGCTCAATGTACTGGCGCACGAGATCGAGCGCACTGCACACAACGCCGTGTTGAATACGGACATGGTGTTCGAGGCCGTGGCTGGTGTACACAAGCGTTGCAAAGGTGCCTATGGCGTAGTTGCCATGATCGCCAATTTTGGCTTGCTTGCTTTCCGTGATCCACATGGTATCCGGCCATTGGTGATCGGCAAGAACGAGACCGAGGAGGGTGTTGAATATGTCGTTGCATCCGAGAGTGTGGCGCTCGATGTGTTGGGTTTTACGCTGCTGCGTGATGTCGAGCCGGGCGAAGCCATCTTTATCGATATGGACGGCAATTTCTATTCGCGCCAGTGCGCGGTGAACCCCAAGTTGACCCCATGTATCTTCGAGTATGTCTATCTTGCACGCCCCGATTCGGTGATTGACAATGTGTCGGTCTACCAGACCCGGCTGCATATGGGGGAGAGCCTGGCAGAGAAGATCCACCGTGAATGGAAAGATCTGCAGATCGATGTCGTCATCCCGATTCCCGATACCAGTCGGCCGAGTGCGCTGCAACTGGCCAATGCGCTGAATCTCACATATCGTGAAGGTTTCATCAAGAATCGTTACATCGGCCGCACCTTCATTATGCCTGGCCAGGCCCTGCGCAAGAAATCGGTGCGACAGAAATTGAATCCGATCGGCATGGAGTTCAAAGGCAAAAATGTATTGCTGGTCGATGACTCCATCGTGCGCGGAACGACATCTCAGCAGATCGTGCAGATGGCCCGCGATGCTGGCGCCAACAAGGTTTATTTTGCATCTGCCGCGCCTCCGGTACGTTTCCCCAACGTCTATGGCATCGACATGCCTACGCGTAATGAATTGCTGGCGACTGGCCGTACGGATGAGGAAATTTGCAAGGAAATCGGCGCAGACGCGCTGATTTATCAGGATCTGGATGCCCTGATCAAGGCCGTGCAGCTGAGCAATCCGGATATTGAGTTTTTTGATTGTTCCTGTTTCGATGGCAATTACGTAACCGGTGACATCGATGAAGCCTACCTGAACGAAATCGAATCTGCTCGTGGTGAAGGTTATAAGCACCGGAAACCGGCAAATTCGAGTACGCAGCTGGATCTGAATCTGGTTTCTGCCAAAGAGCACGAGGAAGAGCCGGCCTGACTTGACGGCAGGAGTCGTGAAGGACTAAGATTGAATTTGCGCTGATTTGAGCGTGCTGCGAGATGTCTTTTAACAGCACTAACTCAGCTTGCGAGCGCGTTATAAATTCAGCTAAAGCGAGTCAAGTAATGCGAAACCCGTTTTGGCCAAGCTGACTTTAGCAACGCTGAGCGGGTTTTTTTTATGCCCGCCATTTTTGAGAACATGAATAGACAGTTTTGAAAGGTATGGCAATGAACAAGCAATGGCAGCCAGAGACGCTGGGGGTAAGGGCGGGTAGTGAACATACGGAGTTCGGTGAGAATTCCGAAGCGATGTTCCTCACCTCCAGTTTTGTTTTCAAGGATGCCGCGCAGGCGGCTGCACGGTTCGGTGGACAGGAGCCGGGCAACATCTACTCCCGCTTCACCAACCCGACGGTGACCATGTTCCAGAACAAGCTGGCTGCATTGGAAGGTGCCGAGTTCTGCGTGGCTACTTCTTCCGGCATGTCCGCAATCCTGGCGTGCGTCATGGGCCTGTGTTCTGCCGGCGATCATGTGGTGGCTTCGCGCAGTATCTTCGGTACGTCCGTGCAGCTGTTCAGCAATATTCTCCAGCGCTGGGGTCTGCAGACGACGTTTGTTTCATTGACCGATCCTGAGGAATGGAAGGCGGCAGTCCGCCCCAATACCAAGCTCTTCTTTGTCGAAACGCCGTCCAATCCGCTGACCGAAGTCTGCGATATTGCCGAGCTGGCCGGTATTGCCCATACAGCTGGCGCATTGCTGGTAGTCGATAACTGTTTTTGCACGCCGGCGTTGCAGAAACCCCTGAATCTGGGTGCGGATATCATCATCCACTCGGCCACCAAGTACATCGATGGGCAGGGACGTTGCCTGGGCGGTGCCGTGCTTGGTAAAAAAGAGGTACTGGAACCTGTATATGGTTTTCTTAGAACGGCCGGTCCGAGCCTGAGTGCATTCAATGCTTGGGTTTTCCTCAAGGGGCTGGAGACCTTGCATGTGCGTATGGAGGCGCATGCGCGCAATGCCCTGGAACTCGCGCAGTGGCTGGAGCAACAGGCTGGCGTCGGTCGGGTATATTATCCGGGCCTGACTTCGCATCCGCAGCATGCGCTGGCGATGAGGCAGCAGAAGAGCGGTGGCGCCATTGTGTCATTCGATGTGAAGGGTGGCAAAGACGCTGCGTGGCGTCTGATCGACTCGACGCGCCTGATTTCCATTACGGCCAATCTGGGCGATGCCAAGAGCACGATTACACACCCGGCGACTACCACCCACAGCCGTGTGAGCGCCGAGGCACGAGCAGCGGCGGGCATAGGGGATGGTTTGGTGCGCATCGCGGTAGGTCTGGAGCATATTAATGATCTCAAGGCAGACCTTGGGTTGCTGAGCCGCTGAAAGATTTGCAAGTTCAATCCATGCACTTCTTGATGCTGTATGTGTCACACTTGCGATTGGATCTGATTTTTAACCAGGAAGGAGTTGGAACATGAGTGTAAAAGATGAATATGTTGAAAAGCTGAAAACGCAACTGGACGAGTGGAGCGCAGATATCGATGTGCTGGAGGAGCGTGCACGCAAGCTGGATGCGGAACTTCGCGTCAAGGCTGATGAGCAGCTGACCTTGTTACGTGCCAAGCGTGACGAAGCCAGAATCAAGCTGAAGGAAATCCAGGACTCGGCCGGAGATGCCTGGCAGGAGCTGCGCAAGGGCGGTGACGAGGCATGGGCGAGCATCAAGCATGCGCTAGCCGAAGCTCGCAAGAAATTCGGCTAGTAATTGCGACTACCGCATAATTTATGAGGGAGTCATGATGAAACCACAGGTCTTGCTGGGGTTGTTGCTGGCCGTGTTGGGCGTAGCGGCGTTGGTCTATCAGGGATTCAGTTTTACCACGGAGGAAACCATCCTCCAGATCGGCGCCCTGAAGGCTACTGCGGAAGTAGAGAAGGAGATTGCCATTCCCAGTGTTGTGGCGGTCGGCGCCATCATTGCTGGTGTCCTGCTCATCGTGCTGCATGGTCGAGGCAAGTGAATGTAGCTGTCAGCTAAATGCTGACCAGTGCCAACTGGATTTGGTCATTAACAGAAACGGGGCAGCAGCCCCGTTTCTGTTTTTATCCGGACATGCTTTTATCAGTCAGTAACAGGCTGTTTTTTTCTGTGCCGGCAGAGCCGGCAGAAAGTCATTGGAAGCCGCGCCGGCAAAGGCGTCAAGTCAGTTGCAATCAGGCATGATTTGACGGTCGTATCATGCTAGAATCCCTACCTTTAAGTCACCAATTAAGCCGATAGCCAATATGGAACAATTCGCAAAAGAAACCCTTCCTATCAGCCTTGAAGACGAGATGCGCAGGTCGTATCTCGATTACGCCATGAGCGTGATCGTGGGACGTGCCTTACCCGATGTGCGTGACGGCCTGAAACCTGTACACAGGCGGGTTCTCTACGCCATGCACGAGCTCAGCAATGACTGGAATCGTGCCTACAAGAAATCGGCGCGTATTGTCGGTGACGTGATCGGTAAATATCACCCGCATGGTGATACGGCCGTCTATGACACGATTGTTCGCATGGCGCAGGACTTTTCGTTGCGTTACATGCTGGTAGACGGTCAGGGTAACTTCGGTTCGGTTGACGGCGATAACGCGGCGGCGATGCGTTACACCGAAATTCGCATGGCGCGCATCGCGCACGAGTTGCTGGCGGATATCGACAAGGAAACCGTGGATTTCGGCCCCAACTATGACGGCTCCGAACATGAACCGCTCATCATGCCGGCGCGTATTCCCAATCTGCTGATCAACGGCAGTTCTGGTATTGCGGTCGGCATGGCGACCAATATCCCGCCGCATAATTTGAACGAGGTACTGGATGCCTGCCTGTTGTTACTGCAGAACCCGGAAACTTCGGTCGATGAACTGATTGACATCATCCCGGCACCGGACTTCCCGACTGCCGGCATCATTTACGGTACCGTGGGGGTCAAGGAAGGCTACCGTACCGGCCGTGGTCGTGTGGTCATGCGCGGCCGTACGCATTTCGAGGATATCGGCAAGGGCGATCGCCAGGCCATCATCATTGATGAGCTGCCGTATCAGGTCAACAAGAAGACGCTGATCGAAAAGATCGCGGAACTGGTCAACGAGAAGAAGATCGAGGGCATCTCCGACC
>JAEWTK010000020.1 GCA_023459535.1 Pseudomonadota bacterium | reverse complement strand
GTGATTAAATCTGCTGCATTAAGAAGTTGCCCGAGCAATCCCGACACCGTTGAGTGCCGGGATTGCTGAAGCCGCCCTTTCCACTATGTAAGCCGAGTCTATGCAAATCAAGCATCTGTTGGTATATCTCAGCGCTATCACGTTGCTGGCTATCAGTCAGCAGGTAATGGCCAATGCCAATCCTGAAGGCGCATTGCCGGTTATCGAAAAGCCACAACCAGCAAGCGAGCCGTCAGTCACGCTGGATACCAAGCAGGAAGTCGACCCCCGGGTGCAGAAGTTGTTGGCGAGCCGGATCCTGGTCAAAACCTTCGAGATTCAGGGAGCGCAGGCAATTCCGCTGAGTGAGATAGATGCCATCACAAAGCCATATCTAGATACGGTACATACGGTGCAGGAATATATCGACCTGGCCAACGGCATTACCAAGCTTTACCGTGATCGCGGTTATCCGCTTTCCTTTGCCTATATCCCGTCGCAGACGTTCGCCAATCATGTGGTGAAGATCGAGGTGATCGAAGGTTTTATTGGCAAGTTGGTGCTGGAAGGCGACTTCGGCAATTCCGAAGACCGGATACGCGAGATCGTGCGTCCGCTACTGGAAGAAAAGCCGTTGACTGCAGCAACGCTGGAGCGCGGGACCGGTCTGCTCAGGCTTGTGCCTGGACTAAGTCTGCAGGCGTATCTGCCACTGCCAAGAACGCGTGATGGAGCTGCAGAAATGAAGATCAAGGCAAGCCGCAGGGCTATCTCCGCTGTCGGCCGATTTGAATCCCTGCGTCCGAAGACACGGGCAATTGTCAGTCTGCAAACCAACAGTCATGGTCCGGCTGCCGAGCAAATGAACTTTACGACTTTGCTGTCCGAGGATGATGAGGAATATTACGCAGTGGCCTATAGCCAACTGCTGGGCAGTAGCGGACTGAGATTCAGGGTGGACGGCTCGTTTTACAACGGCGATTCGGATGAGGACTATCCGGCAGGACTGCAAAGAGACGTGCTTTCCCTGCGGCTCAGCACATCACTCAGTTACCCGTTCATTGCCGACAGGCATCAAACCTTGATGGGCACGATCGGGGTCAACGCTGTCAATTATGAAGACGAAATTCGCAGCAAGGAGACGCAGCGCAGTATTACTTCCAAGACAAACTCCAGGGCGCTGGTAATGGCCGCAGACTATACGCTGACGCAGCCGGATAAGAGCTTGGCCTTGCAGCTTTCGTTGAGCAAGGGCCTGGATTCAATCGGGGCTGCCAAGAGTGTCAAAACCAATTTTCTGTCGAACTACGTCGGCGAAAATCCGGCCGATCTTGATTTCGAGAAGGTGAATGTGGGCGCGACCTTGAGAAATGCATGGCCGTGGCGATTGGGAACGGCACTTTCCTTTGCTGGCCAATATAGTCCGGACTACGTGCCTGTTACAGAGCGCATACAGTTCGGTGGCTACCAATATGGGCGGGCATTCAGGCCGGGTGTTCTCTATGGGGATTCTGGCTGGGGTGCCAGTGCCGAGTTGAACAGGCTGTTTCCCGTGGCTTTTGATTTTTCCTATTTCCAGTTGGTGGGTATCCAGCCATACGTGCTGGCTGAGATGGCCAGAGCCTATCAAAAAATCGAAGTGACGAATATTGATCGGATCAAATCGCTGGCGCTCGGTGTCAGGTTGAGGACAGACGTACTTGGCGTGATGGATATGGCTTTGGCAAAGGCGCTTGGCCATCGCGATGCAAGCAACAAGGATGATCTGACTTTCAGTTTCAACTTCGGCTTTATGCTGAATTGAGCATGTCATGCTCAATTCAGCGGCACACCCGTTTCCCACCTCCGGCTTCTGACTCAGGGCTGTGGGTGCCAGGTTGCAACCCCTGAATAACCTGGTACCCGAGTCAGGAAGCCGGTTTTTTCTTCTGCAGCAAGGCTTCGCTCAAATCAACCAGCTCTTGCGGCTGAAAGGGTTTGATCAGGTAGTTGCTGGCGCCTGAAAGTTGGCCTGTGATGCGATCCTCATTGGAATCCGCGCCGGTAATGAAAATGATGGGCGTGTTTTCGAATTTGCTGGAAGATTTCAGGATGTCGCACAGGATGAAGCCGTTGATTTCCCCCGGCATCATCACATCCAGCAGGATCAGGTCCGGGTTCACGGACTCAATCAGTTGCAGACCGGTTTGTGCATCGCAGGCTTCGAAAAATTCATGGTTGTTGATTTCGAGCGACATTCTGATCAGTGCTCGAAGATCCGGTTCGTCATCAACGATTACAATTTTTGCCATGTCTGCTCCTTGTTGTTCTTGATGGTCAGATTGATTTAGGTATCCATATCGTCACTCGCGTACCAACACCCAGCTCTGAATCGACATCGACCTTGCCGCCATGAAATTCTACTATCTCTTTCACTATACACATGCCCAATCCGGTACCGGGGATTTTCATTGTCTGTGCGGATCTGAAGAACGGGTCAAACAACTTGGCCTGGTCGCTTTTTGATATGCCTGTACCAAAATCCGTAATGCGGATGCCGACACATGAATTTGCATCGGATTCCGTTTCGAGCGTGTCAATGATGATTTCCTTGTCCCCGTCTGAGTACTTGTTGGCATTGGATAACAGGTTGATGAGTACTTGCGTCAATTTGTCGAATTCACCCTGGATAGCCAGGGTGTCGTCAGCCGGTACGATGTTGACTATCCTGTTCTCACAGTTGACCTTGAATTCCTCAAAGGCGGAATTGATCAGCTGATTGACCTTGATCGGCTTGGGCTTGAATTCCAGTTTGCCTTTGGCTTCGATCCGCGACAGATCCAGCAGGTCGTTGATCAGCTTGGTCATGCGGGTCGCCTGCCGGTATACGTTCTGCAGAATTTCGTTGGTCTGGGCTTTGTTGTAGCCGCGATTGATCAACAAGTCGGTAAAGCCGTAGATGCTGGCCATCGGAGTGCGCAGTTCATGCGCGGCAGCCGACAGAAATTCGCCTTTCATGCGGCTTAATTCATATTCGTGTGTGATGTCCTGGAAGTAGTGGATGACTTTCTCGTGTTTGCCCGTCGCGTCCGCTACTTCTTTGACGGAATGTCTGAGGATGCTCAGTTTCGGTTTGCTGATCTTGATGATGCTGGACTGGCGTTCGTCTCCAGCTGATGGATTCTCGTATTCATTCAGGCTGATGATTAGCGATTCGAAACTTTGCGCATCGATATCCTTCAGAGCTTCATTATCGAGTCCCGTCATTTTGAGGAAGGCGTGATTCAGCTGGCTTAATTTGCCTTGTTCATCGAAGGAGACGAAGCCGTCCGGGCTCAGGTCGAAAATGGTGTTCAGCTCGGCACTCAGTCTTTCGTTCAGGGACTGTGCAATTTTTTGATCAGTGATATCGCGGCCGATGGCGATGAAATTGATGATTTCCCTGCGGTCATCAGCAAGCGTTCTGACATCAATGTCGATCCAGCGCGTTTCACCGTTCACATCAATCTCGATCTCTTTCTGGAAATTGACGTTGGTCTGCAATGCCTGCCTGACTTGCTGGAATTCGCCGGCCGACATGTCAAGCAATATGCTCAGTTCCTTGCCGAGCACATCTTCCTGTGAAAAGCCCGAGTTCTTGAGAAATGCCTCATTCACCCATTCGATCCCGCCATGCGCATTGGCGATAATGATCCAGTAAGTGGAACGCGAAATGATGTGTGCCAGCTTACGGGATTCGGCTTCCTGGTTTGCCAGCAGGTGGCGTATTTCGTTCAGTTGGTCCTGCTGGGCGATCAGCGCGTCAGATAGGCTGATCTTGCTTTTGGCATGTGCATACTGTTTATGCTGGAACAGGTCGTTGATGAGATCGTGGTTGGAGAAATCTGTTGCATCGAGCCCGAGTTGATCAAGATAGGCGCCGGTGTTGATCAGGGGTTTGAGTATGAAGATCAGCCGGTCTTCGCCGGAGGGGAAAATCCTGGCGCTGAAATCGATCTGTGTCTTCCTGTGTCGCAGGGAGCATATCTCGTTTTCCATGGAGCGCAGATAGCCCCAATTGAGTAGTGATGCCGGCGTGGTAATCTCGAAAAATTCATCGAGGTAAGCGTCGGGACGAATGCCTTCATCAAACTTTTTGCTGATGCCTGTGCCAGTTTGAACGAATTTGAATTCCCGGTTGATAACAAAGTGGAATGGAAACAGCGCTGAGAGCTGCTCAGCCGATAAGCCGACCTTACTTGTTGCTTCCCGCAACTTGTTTCTCCTGGTGCTTTTTTGTAATCATCGATGAGATGAATGTATCCAGCTGATCGAAGCTGAGTGGTTTGTAGAACAGGGTCGCATTCCTCGGCAACGGCCCGTATTCCTCGACTTTGTCCGCAGTTGCCCCAGTGATGATGATGATGTCGAGATTTTTGAACTGCGGGGATTTTTCCAGAAACTTCAGCATGTCGTAACCGTTGATGCCAGGCATCATGATGTCCGTAATCAGCAAATCCGGCTTGTAGGTGGCCAGCTTCACCAGCCCGTCAAAGCCGTCATCGGCGGTGTCGAATTCCACTGGATATTTCCAGTCGGTGAAGAAGAACTTGAACATCTGCCGTATGCCCTCATCGTCTTCAACCAGCAGCACATGAAAGGGCGATGGTGTTGCCGTGTATTTTTCGGTGCTTAAGGCATCCTGCCGTTTCTTGATGACCTCTTCGATAGACTGTCGTGATACCTTTCTGTGGCCGCCAGCGGTCTTCCATGCCTGTAGTGCGCCCGATTCCACCCATAACTGTATCGTCCGCAACGACACGCCCAGCATTTGCGCCGCGATACGGGTTGAAACGTAAGTGTCGGCCTGTTTTTTAATGGTTTCTACCATGTCACAATAGTATCATATTTTTCATTTTTACTTGCTAAATATAACCATATTTTAATTATGGCTTTAGTGGTTCGCACCTTATTTTTTCATAAATCTCGATGCAGAGTTTCTACTTGAACGATGCGGGGGTTTGCGGAAAAAAGCAATCGGCGGTTCCACCTTTCCGGCAGGTTCTAAACGCTTGATATTTCATCTTTAATCGCCATGTGTATCTCGGGTATAATTTCACACTTTTGATGTTCGGAGTTTTTCGACATGCCAATCTATGATTATCAGTGTACAAGCTGTGGTTTCCGCAAAGAAGTCATGCGCAAGATCAGCGAGCCTAATCTGACGGATTGCCCCGAGTGCGGCAAGGCAACATTTGCCAAACAGCTGTCTGCGCCGAGTTTTCAGCTGACCGGCAGCGGCTGGTATGCCACCGACTTCAAGGATAGCGGCAGCAAACCGGCAAAAAAGACTGAAGCCGCTGCGGAGCCGGCACCGGCCTGTGGCAGCGGCTGCGCTTGTCATTAATCAACCGCCCGGTCAGACATGTACTGCATGAAGCTGCGATTTCATCAGCAACCGGTCTGGCCCGGCTTTAGTTCCGTCCAATTTGAACGGGCACTTTTTTAACTTTTTATTATAAGAAATCAGCATATGCGTACCCATTACTGCGGTCATCTGAACCGCGAACTGATCGGCCAAACCGTGACACTCTGTGGCTGGGCTCATCGTCGTCGTGACCACGGCGGCGTCATCTTTATCGACTTGCGTGACCGTGAAGGCATGGCACAGATCGTTATCGACCCGGACACGCCCGAGGCTTTCAGTATTGCGGAAACCGTACGTAATGAATTCGTGCTGAAGGTCACCTGCAAGGTGCGCGCGCGTCCTGAAGGTACCGTGAATTCGAATATCCCGACCGGTGAAGTCGAGATGCTGGCGAGCGAGATCGAGATCCTGAATCCGTCGCTGACGCCGCCGTTCATGCTGGATGACGACAACCTGTCTGAGATGGTGCGTCTGGAACACCGCTACATCGACCTGCGC
>JAEWTK010000019.1 GCA_023459535.1 Pseudomonadota bacterium | reverse complement strand
GCGACCAATGTGCTGCGTAGCGGCAAGAAGATGGCTGCCCTGTTGACCCTGCTTGGCGATGCGTTGAAGGGCTATCTGGCAGTCTGGGCTGCAGCCTGGTATGGCTTGAACGATATCTGGATTTGCTCGGTGGCGCTGGCGGTGTTCATCGGCCATCTTTACCCGGTCTATTACGCTTTCAAGGGCGGCAAGGGCGTGGCGACTGCGCTTGGTGTGCTGTTGGCAATCTCGCCATGGCTGGGCTTGTCGGTGCTGCTGACCTGGATTCTGGCATTTGCCATCTGGCGCTATTCATCGCTCGCTGCGATTCTGGCGGCTGCATTCTCGCCGTTGTTTGCCTGGAATCTGCTGGGTGGGAGCGCTGCTTATTTTGCGACGACGGTAGTGCTGGCTTTGCTGCTGATCTGGCGCCATCGCAGCAATATCCGTAATTTGCTGAATGGCACCGAGGGTGGATTCGGCAAGGGTAAATCCTAGCAGCCTGTCGGACTTGAAGTATCGAAGCGAAATGCTTCAAGCAGGCAAGCCTCTAGGGTTTTTGTAGTTCTGCCAGATCCCAGCGCGGGCGCACGGTAAAGCTGTGATCGCCATCCCCGGCACGTGGTGCAATCGGGTTCTTCATGCGCATGGCGCCGGCAAAGGCAATCATCGCGCCGTTGTCGGTGCAGAATTCAAGACGCGGGTAGCTGACCTTGCACAGCCTGCGAGCGGTGGCTTCATTCAGACGTGCTCTTAGCCTGGCGTTGGCGCCCACTCCGCCTGAAACAATCAGATTATCCATGTCTGTTTCACGCAGTGCCGCCATGCATTTGGCGGTCAGCACCTCGGTCACTGCTTCCTGGAATTCACAGGCGATATTGGCCTTAGTTGCCTCATCCAGTTCGCCGGTTTCGGCTTTTGCACTGTTGACGATGCTCAGCACAGCTGTTTTCAGGCCGCTAAAGCTGAAATTCAGGTCGCCGCTGTTGAGTAATGGTCTCGGTAGCTTGAATCTGCCGGCCCTGCCTTGTGCTGCAAGTTTGGACAAGGCGGGGCCGCCGGGGTAGCCGAGGCCCAGCAGTTTTGCGGTTTTGTCGAAGGCCTCGCCAGCGGCATCATCCAGCGTATCGCCCAGAAGTTCGTAGTCGCCGATGCCGGAGACGCGCATCAGTTGCGTATGGCCGCCGGAAACCAGTAGCGCGATAAAAGGAAAGCTGGGTGGATTTTCTTCAAGCAGCGGTGCCAGCAGGTGTCCTTCCAGGTGGTGGACACCGATGGTCGGCACCTTGAGGGTGAAGGCCAGGGATTCGGCGATACTGGTACCGACCAGCAGTGCGCCAGCCAGCCCGGGGCCTTGGGTGTAGGCGATACCGTCGATGTCGCTCAGGCTTACGCCTGCTTGATCCAGCGCGCGGCGGGTCAGCGGCAGTGCGCGGCGAATGTGATCGCGGGATGCCAGCTCGGGGACGACGCCGCCGTATTCAGCGTGCATGTCCATCTGGGAGTGCAGTGCATGCGACAACAGGCCACGCTCAGTGTCATAGAGCGCGATGCCGGTTTCGTCGCAGGAGGATTCAATGCCTAGTATCAACACGGGGAAATATGCAAAAACTCATTGATAATGATTGATAAATAGTGAAGCGGGGGCTAGAATAGCAGACTTTTCAAAAGAACCTCAAGGAATTGAGCTGAATGTCTACTGTACGTGTTAAAGAAAATGAGCCGTTTGACGTAGCGCTGCGCCGCTTCAAACGCATGATTGAAAAAACTGGTCTGCTGACCGATTTGCGCGCTCGTGAATTCTACGAGAAGCCAACCTGGGAGCGTAAGCGCAAGGCTGCCGCTGCAGTGAAGCGTCACTATCGTCGCATCCGCAACCAGACTCTGCCAGCCAAGCTCTACTAAGCAATTCAAGACCAGGCCATTCAAGAATTTTCGCAACACCTTGTGCGCTCATTGAAAATTGGGTGCCGGGTGTTGCTTGATTTTTGAACTTTGCAGGTCAGTGCTGAAATGTCGCTTAAAGCCAGAATCACCGAAGATATGAAAAACGCCATGCGCGCAAAAGATACTGCGCGGCTTGGTGCTATCCGGTTGTTGCAGGCTGCCATCAAGCAGCGTGAGGTCGATGAGCGTATCGAGCTGGATGATACGCAGGTCGTTGAAGCCATCGAAAAGATGCTGAAGCAGCGCCGAGATTCAATCTCTCAATATGAAGCGGCCGGTCGTAATGACCTGGCGGATGTCGAGAAGTTTGAAGTTGGCGTCCTGCAGGAATATCTGCCGGCTGCACTTACCGAGTCCGAGCTGGATGAGATTCTTGGCAAGGTGATTGCGGACACAGGCGCAAGTGGCATCAAGGATATGGGCAAGGTCATGGCGGCTATCAGGCCGCTGGTGATTGGCCGTGCCGATATGGGTAAGATATCCGGCCTGATCAAGGCACGATTGGGTGCCTGAATCAGTATTCGATAGTTGGGTCCGGTCGAGCAGTAAATTAAATGGGAGCGAAAGCTCCTTTTTTATTTTTGGGCTATTATTCAATCATCTATGATTCCAGAGTCCTTCATCCAGGAGTTGCTCAATCGCGTCGATATCGTCGATGTGGTGGACAAGAGTGTCCCGCTGAAAAAGGCGGGCGCCAATTATTCTGCCTGTTGTCCATTTCATAACGAGAAATCCCCTTCCTTTACCGTCAGCCCGACCAAACAGTTTTACCATTGCTTCGGCTGCGGCGCCCACGGTACTGCCATTGGATTCCTGATGGAATATCAGGGCCTGAGCTTTGTCGAGGCGGTGCATGAACTGGCGAAAATGGTCGGCATGATCGTGCCGCAGGAAACGCGTGACGCTTCAAAACCAGTGCAGAAAGCCGTGCCCGGTTTGCTGGAGACCATGCAGCAGGCAGCCGCTTACTACAAAAGTGAATTGAAGAAATCGCCGCGCGCCATCGAATATCTGAAAAGTCGTGGTCTGAGCGGTCAGATTGCGGCAAGGTTTCAGATCGGCTATGCGCCGCAAGGCTGGCAGAATCTGCAGAGTGTGTTCCCGCATTATGATGATGAGATGCTGCAAACCGCTGGCCTGGTGGTGGAGAACGAGCAAGGGCGGCGCTATGACCGATTTCGCGACCGCATCATGTTTCCGATTCACGACCAGAAAGGCCAGGTCATTGGTTTCGGCGGCCGGGTGATTGACCCGGAAGATACGCCCAAGTATTACAACTCGCCGGAAACCCCGCTGTTCCAGAAGGGCCATGAGCTCTATGGATTGTTTCTGGCTAGACGTGCGATTCGCGATGCCGGCCGGGCGCTGGTGGTGGAAGGCTATATGGACGTCGTGGCGTTGGCGCAGTACGGTATCGAATATGCCGTGGCTGCCCTGGGCACAGCGACTACGCCTTACCACATCACCAAGTTGATGCGGCAGACGGACGAGGTGGTGTTCTGTTTTGACGGCGATGCGGCAGGACTCAGCGCGGCCTGGCGTGCTGCGATGAATGCGCTGCCGGCGCTAACCGACGGCTTGCAATTGCGGTTTCTGTTTCTGCCGAAAAATCATGATCCGGACAGTTATGTGCGCGAATTCGGCAAGGAAGCCTTTGAAGAGGCAATGAAAACGGCGCTGCCGTTGTCGCAATACATTATTCAGCACCTGAGCGCGGACAATCCGCTGCAATCACAGGAGGACAAGGTCAGGTTTCTCAACGAAGCCGAGCCCATACTCAAGCAGATTCAGGCGCCGCGTCTAGCCTTGTTGTTGCGCAAGAGAATTGCCGAACTGACGGGCATCACGCTGGACGAGATGCGTAGCATGATCAAGCTGCCTGCGCTGAATCAGCCGTCGCGCCAATCTGCACCCAGGCAGATGCGCAAAACGGTTTCCTTGCGTCGGCGTTATGTGCTGATGCTGGTGCGGCAGGCTTCACTGGCGAGTGCGGAGGATTTGCAGTGGTTGCATGGGGACGAGGAAGAAGACCGCATGGTGAGAATGACCATTGAAACTGCCTTGCACAATCCGCAGTCCAACCCTGCTGCGATTATGCATCAGTTGGAAAAGCATCTGGATGAACGATTGATTCGCGAAATCCAGCGTGAACTGCATCTTCTGGATGAAAATCTGGACTTTGCTCTTGAATTTGAAGGTGCGCGCAAGCAATTAAGAGAGGTTTACTCGCAACGCAGACATTCCATGCTACTGGACAGTATCCGGGAAAAGAGCCTGAGTCAGTTGACTGAGGAAGAGCGTGAGCATTTGAAGCGGTTGAATGCCCGATAGCTGTAGGTGTTCCGAGGCAGCAGGGCGTTGTGGCAAATGCAGTGGGAATGTGGGTGCAAGGGCTAAAATTGGAAGTGATTTTGAGGTATAATGCAAGGTTTTCCGCAGTATCAATTACGGCACAAAATATTTGAGGTAAAGCATGGCTAAAGAGCAGCAGAACGACAAAGTGAGCGACAAGACTGCAGCAACTCCAAACGAGGCTGAAGATCGTCGTACGCGCCTGAAGACGCTGATTGTCCTTGGCAAGGAGCGCGGCTACCTGACCTATGCTGAGATCAATGACCATTTGCCGGATGATGTACAGAATTCCGAGCAGATCGACGGCATCATCGGCATGATCAATGACATGGGTATCCAGGTTTACGAAGAAGCCCCGGATGCCGAAGCTCTGCTGATGTCCGACGCCCCGGCAGCCGTCACCGATGAAGATGCCGTGGAAGAAGCCGAACAGGCGCTGTCCACTGTGGATTCCGAATTCGGCCGCACCACCGACCCTGTACGGATGTACATGCGTGAAATGGGTACCGTCGACCTGCTCACGCGCGAAGGCGAAATCGAGATTGCCAAGCGCATTGAAGATGGCCTCAAGCACATGGTGCAGGCGATCGCCGCCTGTCCGACGACCATCAACGAGTTGCTGGCAATGGTCGAAAAAGTTGAAAAAGACGAAATGAGCGTTGACGATCTGGTCGACGGTCTGATTGATTCCGATGTCGGCATGTCCGATGAAATGGAAGCGGAAGCTGCCGAAGACGCCTCAGAGGAAGCCGAAGAGGAGGATGACGAGGACGAGGATGATGACGGTGCGAAGGCTGCCGCCATCTCTGCAGCTGCGCTGGCAGAACTGAAGGCGGAAGTGCTGACGCGATTCGCCGTGATTCGTCAGGCTCACGAAAAAATGACCGTGATCTTGCAATCGAAGGGCTCGCAGGACAAGGAATACATCAAGCTGCACAACAGCATTCTGGAAGAACTGACTGCATTCCGCTTCTCTGCCAAGCAGGTTGAGGCGCTGTGTGGCACTGTGCGTGACATGGTTAGTGAAGTGCGTGGTCATGAGCGCAAAATCATGGAGTTCTGTGTCGACAAGGCCGGCATGCCGCGTCCGCATTTCATCAAGGTGTTTCCGGGCCATGAAGTCAATCTGGACTGGATCGAAGGTGAACTGGCATCAAACAAGCCCTACGTAGAGCGCCTCGAGCGTTTCAGACATTCGATTGTCGATCAGCAGCAACAGTTGCTGGATTTGCAGGGCAGGGTGGGTCTGCCGATCAAGGAACTGAAGGAAATCAACAAGCAGATGTCCACTGGTGAGGCGCGTGCGCGTCGCGCCAAGCGCGAGATGATCGAGGCCAACCTGCGTCTGGTTATCTCCATCGCCAAGAAATACACCAACCGCGGCCTGCAGTTCCTCGACCTGATTCAGGAAGGCAACATCGGTTTGATGAAGGCAGTGGACAAATTCGAATATCGCCGTGGCTATAAATTCTCCACGTATGCCACATGGTGGATCCGGCAGGCCATTACTCGCTCCATCGCGGACCAGGCGCGCACCATCCGTATCCCGGTGCACATGATCGAAACCATCAACAAGATGAACCGCATCAGCCGTCAGATCCTGCAGGAAACCGGGCTGGAGCCGGATCCGGCGACGCTGGCGGAAAAGATGGAGATGCCGGAAGAGAAGATCCGCAAGATCCTGAAGATCTCCAAGGAACCGATCTCGATGGAAACGCCGATCGGCGACGACGACGATTCGCATCTGGGCGATTTTATCGAGGACAACACCACGCTTGCGCCGGTGGACGCGGCAGTTTACGCCAGCCTGAGAGATGCTACCTCGGAAGTGCTGGAATCGCTGACACCGCGCGAAGCCAAGGTGCTGCGCATGCGTTTCGGCATCGAGATGAACACCGACCACACGCTGGAAGAAGTCGGCAAGCAGTTCGATGTGACCCGCGAACGCATCCGCCAGATCGAGGCCAAGGCTTTGCGCAAACTGCGTCACCCGACGCGCTCCGAACGTCTGCGCAGTTTCCTTGAAACCGGCAACGACTAAATTCTTACCGGGCCTCTAGCTCATGCCTGGTTAGAGCAGCGGACTCATAATCCGTTGGTGCTCGGTTCGACTCCGAGGAGGCCCACCATTTAAATCAACGGCTTAGGTTAAATCCTGAGCCGTTTTTCTTTTCTGGTGTGGGGAGGCTGGGTGCAAGGCTGCGGCTTGTTCCTGCGCGCGCTGGAATTTTCAGCGGACCTGGATGTATACCGCCTTGTCTTGACATCAGGTGGTTTTATTGGATACTTGAATCGCCTCCTAACGCCCGGAACCCGCAAGACATCGATCATTCATGCCGAAAAAGCGACTGAACATATACAGGCTGCTGGTCTGGGCAACGCTCGTTGCCGGCGTGTGCATTTCCCTGTTGCTGTCGTATCAGCAGAAGCAGACCATCGAGCAGCACGCGGTTGAGCAGTTCAAGCGCGCCACCGAACGCATCGCGCAACGCATCAGCGATCACCTCGAAGCCCATCAATTGATATTGCGTAGCGGAGCCGCACTTTTTGGCGCGTCTGAAACGGTAGACCGCAACGAGTGGCGCAGTTTTGTCGCGCAAGTCAGCGCGGATCAGATCGTCAGCGGCATGCAGGGCATCGGTTTTACCAAATTGATCCGGCCGGAGGAGTTGCAGGTGCATACGCAAGAGATCCGGGCCGAGGGCTTTCCGCAATACCGGGTCTGGCCCGAGGGGGAGCGTGACATTTACAGCGCGATCATCTATCTGGAGCCGTTCGATGAACGCAATCAGCGCGCCTTCGGCTATGACATGTTCTCTGCGCCGGTGCGGCAGGAAGCGATGGCGTATGCGAGAGATAGCGGCAACATCGCCCTTTCGGGCAAGGTCCGCTTGATGCAGGAGACCGAGAGCGA
>JAEWTK010000018.1 GCA_023459535.1 Pseudomonadota bacterium | reverse complement strand
GTGCTGCAAGGCGGCATCTGGCGCTTGCTGACTTCAACTTTCAGCATGCTGTTGAACCGGCCGCGGCGCTTCATGCAGGCACTGTGGCAGGCGCTGAAGATGTCGCACCGGGCTGACCGGCCCTGGCCGTTTCACCTGATTTACCTGGCGGAAGCCTGCCGCATCGTGCCATGGATGCAGTCCTTCGGAGCATCGCATGTGCATGCGCATTTCGGCACCAATTCGGCCGAGGTGGTCATGCTGGCCAGATTCCTCGGCGGCCCGGCCTACAGTTTTACCGTGCATGGGCCGGAAGAGTTCGACAAGCCGCAGTTTCTCAAGCTGCGCGAAAAAGTCCGGCATGCGGCCTTTGTCGTCGCCATCAGTTCCTATGGCCGTAGCCAGCTTTACCGCTGGGTGGATTTCGCCGATTGGGACAAGGTCAAGCTGGTGCATTGCGGGTTGGAGCCGGCCTTTCATGAGAACCAGCAGGTGCCGGTTACAGATGCGCCGCGTTTGGTCTGTGTCGGTCGCCTGTGCGAGCAGAAAGGGCAGTTGCTGCTGGTGCATGCGGTCAGCCGGTTGATGCTGAGCGGCATCGATGTCCAGCTGGTGCTGGCCGGCGACGGCGAGATGCGCGGCGAAATCGAGGCCTTGCTGCGGCAGTCGGCATTGCAGCATTGCGTGCATATCACCGGCTGGATCAGCAGCGAGCAGGTGCGCGAGCAGATTCTGGCTGCACGGGCGCTGATATTGCCCAGCTTCGCCGAGGGTCTGCCGGTCGTCATCATGGAAGCGATGGCCTTGCGCCGGCCGGTGCTCAGTACGTATGTCGCCGGCATCCCCGAACTGGTTCGGCCTGGCGAGGGCGGTTGGCTGATTCCCGCCGGCGATATCGAGGCACTGACCGAGGCGCTGAAACAGGTGCTCGCCGCGCCGCGCGAAGAGCTGGAACGCATGGGCGTACTAGCCCACGCCCGGGTGCTGAGAGACCATTCGATCGACACCGAGGCGGCCCGTCTGGGGCGCTATTTCATGAACACGGCCGGGGCGGAATTCAGTTTCGCCGAGCCTTGAAAGCAGACCTGCCATGATCATTCTTGAGACGATTTTCCTGGGGTTGTTGCTGATCCTGTTCTTGCCGGTGCTGCTGTTCAGTCTGCAGGTGCTGCTGTCGCTGCCACTATTCGGCAGAAAACCCGCCGCTATTGCAGCATCAGCACGGCCCTCCATCGCGGTGCTGGTGCCAGCCCATAACGAATCCATCGGCATTCTGCCGACGCTGCAGGCCATTCAAGCCCAGTTGCAGCCGGGCGACCGTTTGCTTGTGGTAGCCGACAACTGCACCGACGATACCGCAGAGCTGGCAGCCTCTGCCGGCGCCGAGGTGATCGAACGGCATGACAGTGCACGCAGGGGCAAGGGTTACGCGCTTGATTACGGCGTGCGCTACCTTGAGTTTTCGCCGCCTGACGTGCTCATCATCGTCGATGCGGATTGCATGGTACATGGCGACAGCCTGCAACTTCTCGCCAGCCAGTGCCTGCAGACCAATAGCCCTGCGCAGGCCATGTATTTGATGCAATCACCGGCCGGGGCTGGGCTCAAAACCCGCGTGGCCGAATTCGCCTGGGCAGTGAAGAACCGCGCAAGGCCGCTTGCCTATCAACGTTGCGGCCTGCCGTGCCAGTTGATGGGCACGGGCATGGCTTTTCCGTGGGCATTGATACAGGCTGCAGAACTGGCAAGCGGCCATATCGTCGAGGACCTGAAACTGGGGCTGGATTTTGCCGCGGCCGACCATGCACCGCAGCTATGCAGCGAGGCGCTGGTGACCAGCGTGTTCCCGGCGAATACCGACGGCGCACAATCCCAGCGCACACGCTGGGAGCATGGGCATCTGGGCATGATCCTGACGGATGGGCCGCGATATCTGGCATCGGCATTGCGCACGTTGAACGGGCGGTTGCTGGCGCTGGTGCTGGATATGTGCGTGCCACCGCTGGCCTTGCTCACCCTGCTGGTTGTTCTGCTGGCATTGCTCGCTTCGTTCCTGGCATGGGTGAGCGGAGCCGTCTGGCCCTGGGGCCTGGCGATTCTCAACCTGTTGCTGCTCGGCATCGCGGTCCTGCTGGCATGGCTGGTCCATGGCCGCCATATCCTGTCTTTCCGTCATCTGGCCTATGCACCTTTTTACGCGCTGGCCAAGGTGCCTTTGTACCTCAGGTTCATCTTCAAGCGTCAGGTCGACTGGGTGAGATCCCGGCGCGACCCGGGTTGAGCTAGGGGTAAGCGATGATTTTCGTTCTGCTGCAGATACTCAGGGGCGTGGCCGCGTCTATGGTGGTGTTCCATCACTATGTCGCCTCCCAGCTTGAGCGGCAGTTTGAGGTGCAGCAGTGGATAGAGGATCTGGGCGGTTCAGGCGTTGACATCTTTTTTGTCATCAGCGGGTTCATCATGATGATCACGCAGTCCGACCCCGAGCGGCCTGCTTCGGCCAGGAATTTCCTCTGGCGCCGGCTGGTGCGCATCGCACCGCTCTACTGGGCATTGACCATGGCCGCTTTTGCGCTGGCGCTGCTTGCCGGCGATGCCGTCCACGCCGATTTCAGCCTGCAAAAGGCGCTGAGTTCCATGCTGTTCCTGCCCTTCGGTAGCGGTATCGATATGGAGATGAATGCGCACACGGCCTATGTTATTCCGATGGCATGGACGCTGACTTATGAATGGTATTTTTACCTGGTGTTCGCCGTGACATTGGCGCTCGGCCTGCAGCCCGTGGCGCGACTCGGCGTCATGGCAGGCTGGTTCGCCATCAGCGTTGCTGCTGCTTTTATTCTGCAACCGGCGTCCCTGATTTTGCAGATGGCCGGCAATCCTATCGTGTTCGAGTTTCTGCTGGGCTGCCTGGTCGCTATTCTTTATCGCAAGGGTTACCGGCTTGGCGGTTTGCAGGCCGTGGCACTGGCAGCCGCTGCGGTCTTTCTGCTCAGCAATATTTTCCACCAGACTGCGTTTGAGCGGATCCTGCTGTGGGGCGTGCCTGCCTTCATGCTGATTGCCGCTGCCAGCCTGTATCAGGCCGGACGGCTTGATCTGGTTATATTGCGCCCGCTGGTCAGGCTGGGCGATATTTCCTATTCGCTCTATCTGTCGCATTTCTTTTGCCTGGCGCTTTTCGTCCGCATGCAGGATCGTTCGAGCCTGCTCAACCAGGACTTCAGCCCGCTGAGCCTGGCCTTGTTCACGCTACTGGTGTTGCTGGTTGCCGAACTTTGCTACCGCTGCATCGAAGAGCCGGCCCGCAAGTATTTCAGCCGTCGCCATCGTTTGGCGGCGCAGACGGTCAAGACATGAATAGCAGGAAAGCATGATGGAGAAGCAGCGTTTTGTGGTGCTCGATGGCTGGCGCGGCATCAGCATCCTGATGGTGCTGGCGGCGCATCTTCTGCCGCTCGGGCCCAAGGTCCTGCAGTTGAACGTGGCCGCCGGACTGTTCGGCATGGTGCTGTTCTTTAATCTGTCCGGGTTCCTGATCACCCATTTCCTGCTGCATCGCACCGATGTGCTGGATTTCCTGATCCGGCGGCTGTTTCGTATCCTGCCGCTGGTCTGGCTGTATATGGCTTTCGTCCTGCTGGTCTATCCTGTTTTCAGCCCTGGTTCCAGTCCGCTATCCAGTGAAACATGGTTGGCGCACATGCTGTTTTATGCCAACTACCCGCCCAAGCCGCTGATCCCGGCGACCGATCATCTGTGGTCGATCTGCGTGGAAATCCATTTTTACATCGGCATCGCCCTGCTGGTCGCGCTACTGAAGAAAAAAGGGCTGATGATTCTGCCTTTCCTTGGCATCGGCTTCACGCTGTTGAGGGTGATGAACGACATGCATTTTTCGGTCATCACGCACTTCCGCATCGACGAGATCCTGGCCGGCGCCATCCTTGCTCTTGTCTACAACGATAAACTAGGCAAGGGCCTGCGCGAATTTCTCTCGCAGGGCAGCGCGCTCTTGCTGCTGCCCTTGCTGGTGGTCAGCTGCCTGCCGGATGCCGGTTTCCTCAATTACCTGAGGCCTTATGTTGCCGCCGCGCTGATAGGCGTCACGCTGTTTAATCCGCAGTCGCGTCTGGTGCCTCTGCTCAGTACCCGATTGCTTGGCTACATCGCCTCCATTTCATATGCCCTGTATGTCATCCATATGTTCCTGATGACGACCTGGCTTGGCAGTGGCGTCGGCTGGGAGAAATATTCCAAGCGCCCGCTGCTGTTCCTGACCCTGTTTCTTGCCGCGCACCTATCCACCTTTTATTACGAAAAACGCTGGATAGCGATTGGCAGGAGAATCTCGGAGAAGTTACGACGTCAAGGAGGCAGTTATGAGTTCAAGTAGGCAAGGGTTGCTGGTCGCGGTCATGATGGGCGTTTCAATCCCGGTGCCATTCATGCTTTCGAACGAGGCAAAGGCAGGCGAAACCGTGTTCTCTCCCGGCAGCTTCTGGTATCAGGCGATTCCTGCCGATGTCCCGCTGCACCCGAAATCCTCGGACTTCAAGTATGAATTCCTGCGGCAGAAATCCGCCTACTACGGCACTGTCAATCTCAATACCCGGGAGTATGCCAGCCCGGTCTATACCGTCGGTGCGGACGTGGCGACGGTCAAGGTGAAAGAGTGGGATTGCCAGAAAAAAGGCTACAGCTCGCAGGAGCTGGCCGCGCAATGGGCTGCTGTGCCAATACCTAACCATGCGCTGCCATCCAAGGGTACGGATGCAGAAATAACCATCTATCAGCCGTCGACCGATACGGTATGGGAATTCTGGCAGGCCAGAAAAGTGAATGACGAATGGCAGGCCTGTTGGGGCGGACGTTTGCAGAATGCCTCGCAAAGCAACGGCGTGTTCCCCGGACATTACGGAACGACGGCGACCAGCCTGCCTTTTCTCGGCGGCCAGATCACCGCCGAGGAGTTGAGCCGGGGCGAGATCAACCACGCCATCGGCATCGCGCTGGTCGAGGCCGAGGACAAAAGCATCTTTTCCTGGCCGGCGAATCGCTCCGATGGCCTCAACCCCAATCATGCCCCCAACCGGATACCGGAGGGCCTCCGTTTCCGGCTTGATCCCGCTGTGGATGTGGACAGCCTGAAAATGAGCAAGGCAGGAAAAGTCATCGCCAAGGCGGCACAGAAGTACGGATTCGTCGTCTGGGACAAGGCCGGGGCCCTTTCCATCCGCATGCAAAACAGCCTGACCTACACCACGCTCGGCCAGCCGGACCCATACCCGGCCCTGTTCGAGGGCAAGCCCAGTTACGCGGTGCTCGATGGTTTCCCTTGGCATCGCCTGCAGTTCCTGCCCATGCATTACGGACGGCCCTGAACGGAGAAAAAGTGACGCCCAGCCAGACAGCCGAATTGTCTGTGCCGGGAGACACATATAGTTGTTTTATATCAATCAGTTAATGTGATGTGCATGGATGCTGTCGTGATATGCCGACAGCATCGCGGCGGAATATGCCGCGATTTAAACATTAACATCATTAAAAACAATGACTTGTAATCATGGCACGCGACTTGCAAATCAATTATTTGGTGTGTGACTGAACAGCAAGGAGATTCAACATTTATGCGGGGTATTGCATGAGCTTGAGTATGGCCATAAACAAATTGCCGATTGCCGGCTTTCCCGTGAAAGAAGCCGCGCAGGATGAATTGGCCCAGAGTCTGTTGTCGGCGCTGCAGGCGCGGCAGAAAGTCACGCTGCTGTATGCCAACAGCAATTTCATCGTCAAGTGCAAACATCTGCTGCCCCTGCTGCATGACGAGCGGGTCGTTATCGTCAATGACGGGGTGGGAATGGATATAGTTGCCCGCCTGCTGCATGGCCGGGCATTCAAGGCGAACCTCAATGGGACGGACTTCACGCCCTATCTGTTTCGTCAATCCGAACGGCCGTTGAAGGTCTTCATGTATGGCAGCAAGCCCGAAGTGGTGCAAAGGGCAGCTACCCATGCCGGCAACCAACTGGGGCAGACCGTCGTCGGTTATTGCGACGGCTATACAGCTATCAGTCCGGACGATTTGGTAGCGGCGATCAACCGCTCGGGTGCCGAGGTGTTGCTGGTGGCGCTGGGCAACCCGCTGCAGGAAGAATGGATATTGCGCCATCGCCATGCGCTCGATGTGCCGCTGGTCAGTGGCGTCGGCGCGTTGTTCGATTTCTGGGCGGGGGATAAACCGCGTGCGCCGGTCTTCATACAGAAGCTCCGGCTGGAATGGTGTTACCGGCTTTGCCTCGAGCCCAAACGGCTGATGCGACGCTACACCATCGATTCCCTGGTTTTCCTGTTCGCCTGCATCAGGCAGCAGAGGGTACATGGCGCAGAACAGTCATAGGGAAGCGCTGATTAAATGGCTACGCGGGCGAATTGCTGCGTTGCGCGGTACTCACAACCTCGCCGTATTTTGCATACTGTCTCGGTTGTTGCGTTCCGGGCGCCTAGCACTTCATCCCGCTCACTCATTTAATTAGCGCTCCCCTGAAGATCAATTGGTAAAGATGAATCAATAAAGGTGAACATATGAAAATTCTAGTGGTAGGTGGTGCGGGATATATCGGATCGCACATGGTGAAGATGCTGCTTGAGCAGGGGCATCGGGTGATCGTCTATGACAACCTGTCTTCCGGCTATCGCGATGCGGTGCTCGGCGGCACGTTTGTGAAGGGTGACCTGGCGGACAGGGAAAAACTGGATGATGCCTTCGCCCGCTTACGGCCGGAGGCGGTGATGCATTTCGCCTCGCACATCCAGGTGGGCGAGTCCGTGCTGCATCCGGGCAAGTATTACTTCAACAACTTCTCGAACACGCTGAATCTGCTCGACACCATGGTCAAGCATGAGGTGCGGCATTTCATTTTCTCCTCGACCGCGGCGATCTTCGGCGAACCCGAGTACACGCCAATCGACGAGGCGCACCCCAAGCGCCCGCTCAATCCCTATGGCAGGTCGAAGCTGATGGTGGAAGAGGTGCTGGCGGATTACGAGCGCGCCTATGGCCTCAAGTCTGTTTGCCTGCGCTATTTCAATGCCGCCGGTGCCGACCCGGAAGGCATGCTGGGCGAGCGCCATGAGCCGGAGACCCATCTGATCCCGCTGGTGCTGCAGGCCATATCAGGCAAGCGCGCCAGCATCCAGGTCTTCGGCCGTGACTATGACACGCCGGACGGCACCTGCATCCGCGACTATGTGCATGTCGTCGATCTGTGTTCGGCGCATCTGCTGGCATTGCGCAAACTGGTCATGACCGACACCAGCAGCCGGTACAACCTGGGCAATGGCACCGGCTTCTCCGTGCAGGAAGTCATCCGGGCGGCAGAGCGTGTGACCGGCAGCACGGTCAAGGTGGTCGAGGGCGAGCGCCGCGCCGGAGACCCGGCTGTGCTGGTAGCCGACTCCACGCTGGCCAGAGCCGAGCTAGGCTGGCAGCCGCAGTATGCCGACCTCGAGCAGATCATCGCCCATGCCTGGCAGTGGGAGTACGCCACCTCGCAGATTTCGTTGATGGTGAGTCAGGTGGGCACCCGCTAGACCGAAAATTTTTCATGCCGGCAGTGAGCGTGCTGCCGGCCCCAATTATTTTTTTAGATGAAGTTCAGGAAATTATGAAAAAAGTGACTAAAGCAGTATTCCCGGTTGCCGGTCTCGGCACCCGTTTTCTTCCGGCGACCAAGGCCAACCCCAAGGAGATGATGCCGGTGGTAGACAAGCCGCTGATCCAGTATGCGGTTGAAGAGGCGGTGGCCGCCGGCATTACCGACCTGATTTTCATCACCGGGCGCAACAAGCGTTCCATCTCCGACCATTTCGACATGGCCTATGAGCTGGAAAACGAACTGGAGCGCAGCGGCAAAAAGCAGTTGCTGTCGCTGGTGCAGAATATCGTGCCCAGCCATGTCAATTGCATCTATATCCGCCAGACCCGCGCGCTGGGGCTGGGCCATGCCGTCATGCTGGCCAAGCCGGTGGTTAACGATGATGCCTTTGCCGTGCTGCTGGCCGATGACCTGCTCGACGGCAAGACGCCGGTCATGAAGCAGATGACGGATGCCTATGACTATTACCGCTGTTCCCTGCTGGCGGTGGAAGATGTGCCGCGCGAACAGACCAAGAGCTATGGCATCGTCCAGAGCCGTGCCATCAACAAGGAAGTCGAGCAGGTGTCGGCCATCGTCGAAAAGCCGAATCCCGAGGATGCCCCCTCCACGCTGGGCGTCGTTGGCCGCTACATCCTGACGCCGAGGATTTTCCATCACCTTGAGAACATCAAGGCCGGCTCGGGCGGCGAGATCCAGCTGACGGACGCCATCTCCGGGCTGATCGGCGAGGAGCAGGTGCTGGCCCATCGCTTCAATGGCGTGCGTTATGACTGCGGCTCCAAATCCGGCTATCTGGAAGCCACCGTCAAGCTGGGCCTGCGGCACCCGGAATGCGGCGCCGAGTTCCGCGCGATGCTGGAATCCCTGCTGGCGAAGAAGACCAAGCTGGCCGCCTGAGGGTTATGTTGAAAGACAAACTCCGCGCACCGGCTCATGTTATCCGCCTGATCTGCGCCGGGCCTTTTGTGCTGGCGTCTGCAGGCCATGCGCTGGCGGATGAGGGCGACACCATCAATTTCGCCGTCGGTGCCGATGTGCGTTATGAAGACAACCTGTTCCGGTTTGAAGATGGCGTCGATACCGACAGCCTGCCCGGCCGTCCGCACAAATCGGATACCATCTACGCGCTGAATGCCGGCATCAAGATCGACAAGCCCTACGCCCAGCAGCGCTTCAAACTGGATGTAATGGCGACGCAAAACAAGTTCCAAAGAAACAGTTTTCTCGATTACACCGGCGTCGATTACACGGCCGCCTGGTTTTGGCATCTGACGCCGCGGGTTAGCGGCATAGTGCTGCTGGATCAGCAA
>JAEWTK010000017.1 GCA_023459535.1 Pseudomonadota bacterium | reverse complement strand
TACCAACTGTCTGAATTTGGCCTCGCTGATTTTAGAACGACGGTAATACCTGTTTTTACTAACCATATTAGGAAGTTATCACACCTTAATAGGTGCTTTGCTTCCTAAGACCCAAATAATATTTGCTAACTTTATATAATTTTTGCCCAGCATTTATTAGGCAAATAAGGTGAGAATGCTGCTTTTTGTCTGCTCACTCGGACAATGATCGTGAATACGTTCTTATCGATAAGGGAAGCAAAAAGACACTTGCCTTGCCTTGCCTTGCCTACCCTACTTGACTTCATTGCTGGGATACAGCCATTCGATAACCTTCTGGCGGAACTGCTCAAGTTCGTCCGCTGCTGCAGCTAGACGTTGAAGGTCAGCATTGAACGCCTCTGGCTGTAACTCCTCTTCCTTTTCTTCACGCTCACCATTGCTGCCACTAAGTCTTGAGTTTGTCCGTAGCAGCCCCTCTTTTCCTTCAACATTTAGCCAAGGGTTGTACCGTGAGTGAACGAGTTCGTTGCGGCGCTGCCCAAGGTTGCGGAGTTCGACAATGAGCTTGTGAAAGCTCTCTTTCTCTTTGGCGTTGATATTGTTCCGCAGGTTAACAAATAGCGCGAACAGTACATCGGCAGCATTGAGTCTCTTGCTGTACTCCAGATCGTTGGCGAGGATTCGAACCACACTGTCGTCTGTGTTTGCCATCAACACGATTAGATCATTCACGGCATTTTCCAGATGCTGGAATTCAACGATGAATCGACCAAGCTGGTGGTATGCGCTGGAAGTTGTCATTGATAGAGCCTAACCAACTAACTCAAAATCAACAATACTCTTTAAAGAATAAACAATGCAGATTTACGTTCTGCTGGCGGATAACTAGCTAGCTAATGTCATGACCGCCTCCACCCGTGCCTGAAACACCGCTTCCCTGATCTTTTCCGGCTCCTGATATTGCCGGGCCACCGCACCGGCATCGACCTGCATCACTGCATCCAGCAACTTCAACCAGACCTCGGTGTGCGGGATCGGCTTGTCTTCATAGCCGGTTCGGCCGCGAAAATCGCACTCGCAGGCAAGCAGGAATTCCCTGAATCTTTGTGGCTGACGGATGGCGTCTGTGTCCTGCAGGAACTGCACTTTGGTGGCGGAGCGCATCTCGTCCACGCGGTAGACCTTGCCGTGGAACTTGGCGACGACGTGCGCGAGTTCCTTGCAATCGTTGGGCACACGCAAGCGCTTGCATACATCCTTGAGCAGATGCACGCTGCGTTCTTCGTGGCCGATGTGGCGCGGCAGCACGTCTTGCGGCGTGGTGCCCTTGCCGAGGTCGTGCGTCAGTGCAGCAAAGCGCACGGGCAGCGAATAGCCCTGCGCGGCGGCGTAATCGACCACCATCATGACGTGCACGCCGGTGTCGATTTCCGGATGGTGTTGTGGCGGTTGCGGTACGCCCCACAAGCGGTCGAGTTCCGGCATGATGCGTTTCAGTGCGCCGCATTCGCGCAGCACTTCAAACATGCGTGAGGGTTTGGCTTCCATCAGGCCTTTTGCCAGTTCCTGCCAGACGCGCTCCGGCACCAGTGCATCGACTTCGCCATCCTCGACCATGTGCTGCATGAGCTGCATGGTTTCCGGCGCAACGGTGAATTCGGTGAAACGGGCGGCAAATCTGGCGGCACGCAGGATGCGCACCGGATCTTCGATGAAGGCATCGCTGACGTGACGCAGGACTCTCTTCCGGATATCGGCCTGGCCGTTATAGGGGTCGATCAGTGTGCCGTCTTCGGCTTGGGCGATGGCGTTGATGGTGAGGTCGCGCCGCGCAAGGTCTTCTTCCAGCGTGACATCGGGCGAGGCGAACACCTGAAAGCCCTTGTAGCCTTTGGCGGTCTTGCGCTCAGTGCGAGCGAGCGCATACTCTTCCTGCGATTCAGGGTGGAGAAAAACGGGGAAATCCTTGCCAACCGGGCGATAGCCCAGTGCCACCATCTGCTCCGGCGTGGCGCCGACCACGACAAAATCGCGGTCCTTGACCGGCAGCCCGAGCAGCGCATCGCGCACCGCGCCGCCTACCTGATAGATTTCCATGCCCGGCTCCGCCACTAGTCGAGCCAGCCGGCTAACGGCCGGCCATGCTGCGGAAGCGCTCGTAGGCCGCGCGCGGCGTGTCGTTGGCGAGATATTCCGGCACGATGGCTTCAATCGCCGCCGGCTTGAGGCCGAGTTCCGGCGCCAGCGGCCCCTGACAGATGCTATCGACTTCCATGGAATGCACATTATCGCGCGTCATCAGCTTGATCGGCATCTTCTCCATGGCGTAGGCCTGCCAATAGGAGAGGCGGTCGTTGAGGCCGACGATCTTGCGCTTCTTGCCGAGCACAAAGATGACGAATTCGACCAGTTCGCGCAGGGTATAGACCCTGGGGCCACCAAGCTGGTAGGTCTTGCCGTAGGTTTCCACATTCTCCAGGCTGTTGACGAAGGCTTCCGCCACGTCTTCCACCCAGATCGGCTGGAATTTGGCATCCGCTTTTGCCAGCGCCACGACTGGCATGATTTTGACGATGGTCGCCAGCAGATTGAGGAAGCTGTCGCCACGCCCAAAGACAATGGATGGCTGGAAGATGGTGACATGGAGGTTGGCGGCATGCGCCAGCACGGCAGCTTCACCCGCCGCCTTGGAGCGCAGGTAGGCGCTGGGCGCCTCGGCACTGGTCTGCAGGGCGCTCATGTGCAACAGGCGCTTGATGCCGAGCTTCTCACACAGGGCGGCGACCCGTGCCGGCAGCTGGTGATGCATGGCTTCGAAGCTGAACTGCTTGCTCTCATGCAAGATGCCGATCAGATTGATCACGGCATCGCAACTTTGCATGTGCATTCTAAGTTCTGCATCGCTCAGCACATCGCATTCAACGACTTGCACGTTAGGCAGCAGGGTCAGATGCTTGGCACGCTCACGCTGGCGGCTCAGCACCTTGACCGCATAACCCGCCGCACTCAGCTTGTGCACGATGGCACTGCCGACGAACCCTGAACCCCCTAACACACATACTTGATTGATCAACATCGATATCCTCAGTCGTTATTATTCTCTTCAGCCTCTACTGCACCGGTATTACCGGGCACAGTTCCCAGC
>JAEWTK010000016.1 GCA_023459535.1 Pseudomonadota bacterium | reverse complement strand
TTATGTGATGTGGGTCAAGGGGCGATTTTTGAAAGATAGGAATTCTTCTCTATCGTCTTGATAGAAAAAAACAAAGCGATGTATGGTTGTCATCCGGCCATAAAAGCTTTATATTCCCACCACTATGTTTGCTTACCAGAACATTTCAGTTTTTACCCCTATCAGCCATCCGGTGGCTGAACATGCCGCACGCGCTCAAGATGCGCTGCGTCTGGCCTCCCTGCTACGCCCATATCTGCTGCGCTAAGCGCGCAGACTATATACCCCCATTACCAGTTTTACCAAGGTTCGTCATCTGATGCAGAAGACGATAGAATTTATTGATGCAGGCAAGCAGGCGCTTGTCATTAAATTGATGGAAAAATCATGAAAAAGAACGAATTAATCATTTTTGACACCACTTTGCGCGATGGCGAACAAAGCCCTGGCGCGGCCATGACCAAGGAAGAGAAGCTGCGCATTGCCCGCCAGTTGGAAAAACTTGGTGTCAATGTGATCGAGGCCGGCTTTGCTGCCGCGAGTCAGGGTGATTTTGAGTCGATTCATGCAATCGCCGAAGTGATCAAGAACTCTACAGTCTGTTCATTGGCGCGCGCCAGCGAGAACGATGTGCGCCGTGCGGGCGAGGCCATCAAGCCAGCTGCCAGGGGGCGTATTCATACCTTTATCGCCACCTCGCCGATTCACATGGAGAATAAGTTGCGCATGATGCCGGATCAGGTCGTCGAGCGCGCCGTGCAGGCCGTGAAGTGGGCGCTGGAATACACCGATGACGTCGAATTCTCGGCTGAAGATGCCGTGCGTTCCGACATGGATTTTCTCGTGCGTGTGTTCGATGCCGTTATCAAGGCCGGTGCCAAGACCATCAACGTGCCCGATACCGTCGGCTACTCGATTCCCGTGCAGTGGGGCGAGCGCATGCGTCAGTTGATCGAGCGTGTGCCGAATTCCGACAAGGTGGTGTGGTCCACGCATTGTCATAACGACCTTGGTATGGCCGTCGCCAACTCCTTGTCGGCCGTGTTGGGTGGTGCACGTCAGGTCGAATGTACGATCAATGGCTTGGGCGAGCGTGCAGGTAACGCCAGCCTTGAAGAGATCGTCATGGCCGTGCGCACCCGCAAGGACGTGTTCGATCTCGAAACCACCATCGATACGACCCAGATCGTGCCGACATCCAAGCTGGTTTCCAGCATCACCGGCTATCCGGTGCAGCCGAACAAGGCCGTGGTCGGTGCCAATGCCTTCTCGCATGAATCCGGCATCCACCAGGATGGCGTGCTCAAGCATCGCGAGACCTATGAAATCATGCGTGCCGAAGATGTGGGTTGGGGTGCCAACAAGCTCACCTTGGGCAAGCTTTCCGGCCGCAATGCCTTCCGCTCACGCTTGAAGGAATTGGGCATTGAACTGGAGAGTGAGGAATTGCTCAACGCAGCGTTCTCCAAATTCAAGGATCTGGCCGACAAGAAATCGGAAATCTTCGATGAGGATTTGCATGCCTTGGTGAGCGATGAGTTCATCAGCGACGCTTCCGAGATTTTTAAGCTGGTTTACTTGAATGTGTGTTCGCAGACTGGCGAAGTGCCGCACGCGAACGTGACCATCTCTGAAAATGGCCAGGAGAAAAAAGCCGAAGCCGATGGCGGTGGGCCTGTCGATGCGACCTTCAAGGCGATCGAGTCCATCGTCAATAGCGGTGCCGAATTGCAGCTGTATTCGGTCAACAATATCACCAGCGGTACCGACGCCCAGGGCGAGGTGACCGTGCGTTTCTCCAAAGGCGGCCGTATCGTCAACGGTCAGGGCGCAGATACCGATATCGTCGTTGCTTCAGCCAAGGCGTATCTGAACGGTTTGAACAAATTGCATTCGAAGTCAGAACGCGCACATCCGCAAGTATAAAAATCAGTTTAAAGAGATATCAAAAATGAACACTAAAGTAGCGCCCAAGGGCAAGATCCAAGTTACCAGCTATGACATGAACAGGCTGTTTGCCATGACCGAGCAGTTGCGCAAGCGAGGAGGCCCCGTGCCGACCGGTCTCGACCAACTGGAAGAGGAGCTGGCACGTTGCGCGGAAGTCAGTCAGGAAACGGTTCCTGCCGATGTCGTCACCATGAATTCCAGGGTAACGCTGAAAGATTTGACCTCCGGCAAGGAGATTACCTGCACGCTGGTATTTCCGGAGGATGCCGATTCAACTGAAGGCCGGATATCTGTGCTCGCACCATTAGGTATGGCTATTCTCGGTTATCAGGTCGGTGACAAGGTCAGCTGGCAGATGCCGAGCGGCGTGCATGAGCTACAGATCGAAGCGGTGCACTATCAGCCGGAAGCCGCAGGCAACTACCAGCTATGAACGATGCGGGGCGCACCGTCGCTCGCGCATACCTTGCGTTCTAAAGCATCATCAACATGATGCGGTTTAATGCAGAAGGACGTCAGCGCGTGCTGGTGCCACTAGCCTTGCTGGCGCTCTATTTCTTCTGGGGCGCTACTTATCTTGCCATGTTCTTCGCCATCGAGAGCTTCAGCCCGTTCGTGATGGCGGCGATCCGTTTCAGTCTGGCCGGCGGAATCTTGTATGCCTGTCTGCGCTGGCGCGGTTACCCCGCTCCCAGGCCGAAAGAATGGCTGGGTGCACTGGTGGTCGGTGTGCTCTTGCTGTCGATCGGCAATGTCGCCGTCGCGGTTGCGCAAAAGACCGTTTCAACTAGCGCCGCTGCCATGGCGGTCGCTACCGTACCCTTGTGGATAGGCCTGTTTGCGACACTATGGGGTGAATCGCACAGCCGTCGCGAGTGGCTCGGTATCCTGCTTGGCATGATCGGCGCTGTCGTGCTGGCCAGTGGCGGCGCATTGCGCGCCAGCCCGGAGGGCGCGTTGCTGATTCTGCTGGCGACGATCAGCTGGGCGTTCGGCTCGGTGTGGGGCAAGCATCTGCCGATGCCTGCGGGTGTCATGGGCAGTGCTGCGCAAATGCTGATGGGCGGCGCGGTTTTAATCGTGGTGTGTCTGGTACAAGGCGAGCCATGGCCGGCCACGATCAGCGATAAGTCTTTGTGGTCCATGGTTTTTCTTATATTCTTTGGCTCCATTATTGCTTACAGCGCATACCAGTATCTGTTGAGAACCGTGCGCCCGGCACTGGCTACCAGCAATACCTTTGTTAATCCTGTTGTGGCGATGTTTCTCGGTGTCTGGCTGGCGAACGAGGTGGTTGATGTGCAGGAGATCGTGGCATTGGTCATCATTATCGTCGGCGTGCTGCTGGTGATGCCATTCAGGGCCAAGCCTGAAGTTTGAGTTGATTGGGGAATAGTTTGAATTTAGCGATATTTGATCTTGATAACACCTTGCTAGCGGGTGACAGCGACTTTCAGTGGGGCCAGTTTTTAATTGAACAGGGCCTGCTCAAGCGTGAAGAGCACGAAGCGAAGAACATCGAGTTCTATGAAGATTACAAGGCGGGCCGGCTGGATATCTATGCCTTTCTCAAGTTTCAGCTGAAGCCTTTGTCCGACCATCCGCGTGTCAAGCTGGATGAATTCCTTCAACAGTACCTGGAACACAAGGTGCGACCGATGATGACGGAAAAGGCCAAGGCGCTGGTGAACCAGCACAAGGCCAATGGTGATCTCCTGATGATCATTACGGCGACCAACAGCTTCGTGACGCGACCGATAGCTACCGCCTTCGGTGTCGAGCACCTGATCGGCACCGACCCTGAGCAGATTGATGGTGAATTCACCGGTAATGTCTCCGGCCTGCCGAGTTTTCAGGAAGGCAAGGTCAAGCGCCTGCATGAATGGATGGCAGCACGCGGCAAGTCACTGAATGATTTCGAAACGACTTGGTTCTACAGCGATTCACACAATGATTTGCCATTGATGAAGCAGGTGAAGCAGCCGGTGGCGGTTGATCCGGATGATGTGCTGCGCGCCCATGCTGAACAGCAGGGCTGGCCGATCATCAGTTTGAGGTAGTTGAGATTAATGCAGCAGAAACTGCATGACAAACTTGGTGCCGGCATAAGCCAGCAGTAACAGCACGAAGCCGCTTAATGTCAGGCGTATGGCGGTCATGCCTCGCCAGCCATAGATATAGCGGCCGAGCAGCAGTCCGGCATAGATCAGCCAGGAGAGCAGGGCAAAGACATTCTTGTGGTTGAATTTCATTGCCTGATGAAAGATGTGTTCGGAAAACATCACGCCGCTGATCAAGGTCAGCGTCAGTAGCAGAAAGCCCAAGCCAATCACGCGGAACAACATTTTTTCCATGACGATCAGTGGCGGGAAATCCGCCAGTTTGATCAGGCTGGGTTTGTTGTGCATGCTGCGTTCCGCGGCCGCCATCAATAACGCATGCAGCGCTGCGAAAGTAAATAGACTGTAGGCCAGCAGGGCAATGATCAGGTGCGCAAGGAACAGCGGTTGATCGGTATAGGGCAGTACGTTGTATTCATGAATACTGCCATGCACCAGTACGAACAGCGCGGCCGGCGGCAGCACGAAAGCCTGCAGGCTGTTATAGGTTTGCCGGATATCGGTGATCCAGTAAATTAGTACTGTCAGCCAGAAGATCATCGACAGGGCATTGCCGAAATCCAGGCTAAGGCCAATTTGCTGACCGGAGCCGACGAAGATTCCCTTGTACAGCAGCCAAGCGTGTATCAGCAGGCCGACGGCGATGGCAGCAGAATGCCAGTGCAAAGCCTTCTGGCCTTGCGGCCTTTTTGTGCTGCGCCAGAAATCAAATGCGACAAAGGCATAGATCAGCGCAACGATCAAATAGGGTAAAAACGCGCTCATGGAATCATTAGCTTGAGTGAATGGGTTAAAATCGGAAATTACGTATCACTATAGCATGCGGCACAAGCTAAAGTTAATGCCGCCGCCAGACAGAATTGCTTCATGGAATTAATCAAGAGGTTCCTTAATGTTAGAAAATCTTAGCGGTAGATTACAAGGCGTTATCAAGACCCTGCGTGGTCAGGCGCGCTTGACGGAAGAAAATATCGCAGACGCCATGCGTGAAGTGCGCATGGCTCTGCTTGAGGCCGACGTTGCCCTGCCGGTGGTGAAAGACTTCATCGCCAAGGTCAAGGAACGTGCACAGGGCCGCGAAGTGCTGCAAAGCCTGACACCGGGCCAAGCCGTGATCCAGGTCGTGCATGATGAATTGACCGAGCTGATGGGCGCCAAAGGTGTAGGGCTGGACCTTGCTGCCGTGCCACCGGCGATCATCCTGATGGCCGGTCTGCAGGGTTCGGGCAAGACCACGACCTCTGCCAAGCTGGCGCGCCTGCTCAAGGAGCAGAAAAAGAAAGTGCTGCTGGCCAGTGCCGACGTTTATCGTCCTGCCGCTATTCAGCAATTGAAGACCCTGGCAC
>JAEWTK010000015.1 GCA_023459535.1 Pseudomonadota bacterium | reverse complement strand
TTATTGCGCAATTCGATGGATACCGGCTGGTAGATCACACGCTGCTGCTCAGGGTCGTAACGCATCTCGACGTTACCAATCATTGGAAAATCCTTGCGGAATGGATGGCCGACAAAACCATAATCGGTCAGCAGGCGGCGCAGGTCCGGATGATCCTCGAACATGATGCCGAACAGGTCGAAAGCTTCGCGTTCGAACCAGTTGGCGGCTGGCCACAGATTCACCAGTGTCGGCAGCACTGGGAAGTCTTCGTCCTCGGCATAGACACGCAGACGCAGACGCTGATTCAGGCTGATGGAAAGGAAATGATAAACCACAGCAAACCGCGGACCCTCCCAGGTACCATCGCCATATTCGGCATAATCCACGCCGCACAGATCGATCAACTGTTCGAATTTGAGTGCCGAGGCATCGCGCAGAATCCGACATACCTCCAGCAACTCTGCTGCCTTGACTTCAATCGTGATTTCGCCGACATGCATGTTGAGTTTGGACAATTTTTCGCCCAAGGCCAGCTTGATTTCTTCCGATAATTTTTCCAGACGCGCGCTCATCAATATTCTTTCTGTCTATCGCGCAATCGTATTGGTACGCTTGATCTTGTTCTGCAATTGGATAATGCCGTAGAGCAGGGCTTCAGCCGTCGGCGGACAACCCGGCACATAGACATCGACCGGCACGATACGATCGCAGCCACGTACCACGGAATAGGAATAGTGATAATAGCCACCACCATTGGCGCAGGAGCCCATGGAAATCACCCAGCGCGGTTCAGCCATCTGGTCATTCACTTTGCGCAAGGCCGGCGCCATTTTGTTGACCAGTGTACCAGCGACGATCATAACGTCGGACTGTCTGGGGCTAGGCCTGAAGACGATACCGAAACGGTCGAGGTCGTAGCGGGCAGCGCCGGCATGCATCATCTCGACCGCACAGCAGGCGAGACCGAAGGTCATGGGCCAGAGGGAACCGGTACGGGTATAGTTGATGACCGTATCCAGCGAGGTCGTTACAAAGCCTTTTTCAAGTATGCCTTCGATGCTCATGCTTTATGCCATCACTCCCATTCAAGGGCGCCCTTCATCCACTCGTAGATAAATCCGACCACCAGCACACCGAGAAACACCATCATGGCGATAAACCCGGATATACCGATTTCCTGGATAACCACCGCCCAAGGAAAGAGAAAAGCAATTTCAAGATCGAAGAGAATAAAGAGGATTGCAACGAGATAGTAGCGTACATCGAACTTCATGCGCGCATCTTCAAATGCCTCAAAACCACATTCGTATGGGGAATTTTTTTCTGCGTCAGGACGACTGGGAGAGACCAGTTTGCCGAGCACGATGGGGGCAACGCCGACTGCCAGACCGACGGCGATAAACAACAGGATTGGAAAATAATTTTCCAGCAAGTTAAAACCCCAATTCTACTGCCCGTCCGGCCAAATGCCTGACCGGCAAAAGCAAACTAAAGATTATTCTGGTGCCGTCGGAGAGACTCGAACTCTCATGACTTTCGTCACCACCCCCTCAAGATGGCGTGTCTACCAATTTCACCACGACGGCAACTTTGCGGGCTCGTCGCCCGCGCAAGCTGTTTTGTTATTCTGGTACTACATCCGCCGCACTGGATTCGGCAGGAGCCTTATCACTGTCAGCAGGAATATCCTCGGCTGGCGCTGCAACCGAATTTGTTTGTGCCTTGACCACACTGCCGGCTTCGCTGCGATGACCGGAGATATAAGCCAGTGACAGGCTGGCGGCAAAAAATATGACGACGCAGATCGCTGTCGCACGGCTCATGAAATTGGACGATCCGCTCACACCGAACAGACTGCCGGAAGCGCCGCTACCGAACGCGGCACCCATATCAGCCCCCTTGCCATGCTGCAACAGAACGAGGCCAATCACGCCTATTGCCGACAACACATGCACTACCAACGCTAAAGTTTCCATAATTCCCTAATCTCCCGCCCATCAGCCAGCATGAGTGCTGATTTCCGATGCGGCGCGACATATTGCAATAAATTCATTGGCATTCAACGAGCAACGCCCGATCAATCCGCCATCTATATCCGGCATAGCCAGTAATTGTGACGCATTTGAAGGATTTACGCTACCCCCATAGAGGATACGCACCCGGTTTGCGACATCTGCATCACGCTCGGCAATCTGCCTGCGAATGAAGGTATGCATGGCTTGCGCCTGCTCCGGCGTCGCTGTTCTGCCGGTACCGATTGCCCATGATGGCTCGTAAGCGATCACCGCCCGCAACTGTACCGCCTTGGACAACACTTCCAAGCCCAGGGTATTCAGAATCGCGATCATCTGGCTGGCAACGACCGCCTCAGAAACCCCGGATTCACGCTCTTCCAGCGTTTCACCGACACAGAATATCGGCGTCAATCCCGCCTTAAGCGCCATACCGAAGCTGGCAGCGGCCGAGGTATTGGTTTCGTGGATCAGCACCCTGCGCTCGGAGTGCCCGATCAGCACGTAGGTACAACCGAAATCCGCCAGCATTCTGGCCGAGACGGCACCAGTATAGGCGCCATACTCATGCGGGCTGACATTCTGTCCGCCCCAGGCAATATTGGTCTCCTGCAACAGCGACTGAGCCTGAAACAAATAGGGAGACGGAACGCAGACAGCAAAATCCGCATTGTTCAAATCACGCAAACCGGACGTGATTTCGGTAATCAAGGCCTGATTCTGCGCCAAGCTACCATGCATTTTCCAGTTGCCGACAACCAGCTTACGACGCATTTTTTTACTCATAAATTTTGCCGGATTCTACCGTGCAGCACGTTGCACGGTCAATGAAATAAGCACGCGCACAAGGCTAATTCACCGCTTGCCAGTGCTTGACGCGAAGCTGCAGGGTTTCATTGCCGTTATACTGATTAGTTTGCAACTCGTAGACTAGCGCCACCGGCGATGGCAACAGCTCCTGCTGCTGAAAAAAGATGGCGTCATACTGCCTGCCATCCTTGAGCAGACTGAGTTTGAGATGGCGCTCGCCGACGATACGCTGGCTTTGTACCTCGAACACATCAAAGAAATCCGGCGGCGGGAACCCCTGACCCCAGACCTGCTGCTGCAATTTCACGGCCGTCTGCAGATGCATCTCTTCGTTGCTGAGTGCACCATCCACTTCGATCACCGCGTCGAGGTCGGCCGGGGACAGGCTTTCCGCCACCACCTCTTCAAACACTTGTACAAAACGCTCGAAATCTCTTTCCATGATGGTCAGGCCGGCCGCCATGGCATGCCCGCCGAACTTCATGATGATATCCGGCTCGCGTTTGGCGACCAGATCCAGCGCATCGCGCATATGCAAGGTTTTGATGGAGCGGCCGGACCCCTTGAGCATTCCGCCACCCGCGGGCGCGAAAGCAATCACCGGGCGATGATGACGCTCCTTGATTCTGGAAGCCAGAATGCCGATAACGCCCTGATGCCAATCCGGATGATAAAGACTCAAACTGTAGCGTTCTGCCGGATCGAACTCGTCGAGGGCGATCCCGGCCAGCTCCTGCATCTCCGCCTCGATCGAGCGCCGCGCCTGATTCAGTTCATGTAGTTGCTGCGCCATACGCAAGGCTTCGCTCTCACTATCCGTCAGCAGACAGGCAATGCCGAGCGACATGTCATCCAGACGACCGGCCGCATTCAAACGCGGCCCCACGCTGAATCCCAGGTCCTGCGCCGTAACCTTTTCCAATTGGCGGCCGGCAACCCTGAGCAATGCGTTGATGCCAGGGCAGGCTCTGCCCGCCCGTATCCGCCGCAGACCCTGCTCGACCAGAATGCGGTTGTTTTCATCCAGCCGCACCAGATCAGCCACCGTACCCAAGGCGACGATATCGAGCAGCTCAGTCAGATTGGGCTCAGCCCTGTTTTCGAAAGCGCCGCGGCTGCGCAACTCTGCGCGTAAAGCCAGCATGGCATAGAAAATCACACCGACTCCAGCCAGATGCTTGCTGGGAAAATCACAACCATGCTGGTTCGGATTGATCATGCAGGCCGCAGCGGGCGAGCGTTCACCCGGCAGGTGGTGATCAGTGATCAAGACCTGCATGCCCAGCGCATTGGCGGCATCGACCCCTTCCACGCTGGCGATACCGTTATCGACGGTAATGATGACGTCAGGTTTGCGCGTGGCCGCCAGCGCGACGATTTCCGGTGTCAGACCATAGCCATACTCGAAACGGTTGGGCACCAGAAAGTCCGCCTGCCCGCCCATGCTGCGCAGGCCACGGACCGCAACTGCCGTCGCCGTCGCGCCATCGGCGTCATAATCGCCGACCACCAGCAACCGCTTCTTCTCGGCAATGGCATCCGCCAGTAGCTGCGCCATACGCTGATTGTGAGTCAGGCGCTCGGGCGGAATCAGGCCAGCCAGTGAAACCTCCAGCTGATCGGGCGACTGGATGCCGCGCGAGGCCAGAATCCTCGCCAGCGTCTTTGGCAGGCCGGATGCAAGCAAGCAGGTCATGGCCTCTTCATCGAATTCACGTGTCACAACGGTCGTCATTCATGCCTCAAAATAGATATTTAACGGATGGCGCTTGCGCCAGAATTTCAGGAGATCGCGTCGGCGCAAAGTCGCGCTCAAAAGCTTGCCATTGACGGCAAAACTCAACTGCAGACGACACAATTTTCCACGCCTGAGCGCAGCTGCCGCCGGCCGGAACCAGTCATCCTCGATGTTTGCGGATGTATCCAGTTGCACCCAGGCTTGCTCTTGGCCAGCCAATGCGGAAAAGTCGCGCGGCAAGTCGGCACATTCCATGCCCGCAAGCCGACCCAAACCTTTCAGCAATGGCATGGCACCATAG
>JAEWTK010000014.1 GCA_023459535.1 Pseudomonadota bacterium | reverse complement strand
GGATGTCGCTGTCCGCGATGGCAGAATCAAGCGCGGTGAAACCATCCTTATGGAAGCTTTTGGTGGTGGTTTTACCTGGGGTTCTGTTTTAATGAAGTATTGAGCATCACTTCAATAAAATATCCATTCAATTATCCTGAGATAACTAATGAAATTTGCATTTTTCTTTCCCGGCCAGGGCTCTCAATCCGTAGGCATGATGCAGGGCTTTGGTGACAATGCCATTGTCAAATCCACATTTGTTGAGGCATCTGAAATCCTGGGTCAGAATTTCTGGCAGATGGCCACTGAACCCAATGAACTGCTGAATCAGACCACAAATACCCAGCCGCTGATGCTGGCCGCTGGTGTTGCCACGTGGCGTTTGTGGCAGTCGCGCAATGGTCAGCAGCCAGGCATCATGGCCGGGCACAGCCTGGGTGAATATACGGCACTGGTGGCTGCAGGTGTGATCAGTTACGAAGACGCGTTGCCATTGGTGCGCTACCGCGCCGAGGTGATGCAGAACGCGGTGGCTGAAGGGGTAGGCGCCATGGCTGCGATTCTTGGCCTGGATGACGATACTGTGCGCGCGGTCTGTGCTGAAGCGGCGCAGGGTGAGGTGCTGGAAGCGGTCAATCTGAATTCGCCGGGCCAGGTCGTGATTGCCGGACACAAGTCTGCTGTCGAACGTGGCATGGAAGCCGCAAAAGCCAAGGGAGCTAAACGGGCTTTGCCCTTGCCGGTCAGTGTGCCGTCGCATTGCGCACTGATGAAGCCAGCGGCAGCGGAACTGGCGCGCTATATCGCAGCCGTTCCCATGTCTGTCGGCAGTATTCCCGTGCTTCACAACGCGGATGTAGCTGCTTATACTGAACCTGAGAAAATCAAGGACGCGCTGGTGCGTCAACTTTATAGCCCGGTTCGCTGGGTGGAGACTGTGCAGCATATCCATGCAGGCGGTGCGCTTGCCAGCGCCGAATGCGGTCCGGGCAAGGTATTGGCCGGCCTGACCAAACGTATCGTTACCGAACTGCCTTGCATCGCCTTGACCAGCCTCGATGCGATGGATGAAGCCAGTGCACAGTTCGGTCAATAACGGCATATCAATACAATAAGAATTTCAGTATTCGAGGAGAGAAGATGCTCAATGGACAAATTGCGCTGGTCACCGGTGCCAGCCGCGGTATCGGGGCGGCAATTGCCCGCGAACTGGGCAAGCAGGGTGCAGTCGTCATTGGAACGGCAACATCCGCATCCGGTGCCGAACAGATTTCCCAAGCGCTGCAACAAGACCAAATCAAGGGTATGGGCATGGCGCTGGACGTCAATGATGCCGCCCAGATCGATCAACTACTGAAAGCGGTCGCCGAACAGTTCGGCGATGTGAACATACTGGTAAACAACGCCGGTATCACCCGTGATACCTTGCTGATGCGCATGAAGGACGAAGACTGGGATGCCGTCATCGGTACCAATCTGAAGTCCGTTTACCGCATGTCGCAAGCAGTGATACGACCGATGATGAAGGCGCGTAGCGGCCGCATCATCAATATTTCCTCCGTTGTCGGCCACATGGGCAACGCCGGTCAAACCAACTATGCCGCCGCAAAAGCCGGCATGACAGGTTTTAGCAAATCCCTGGCAGCTGAACTCGGCAGCCGTGGAATTACGGTAAACTGTGTGGCTCCAGGCTTTATTGATACGGATATGACTCGCGAACTGCCAGAGGAACAACGGCAAGCGCTGCTTCAGCACATTCCAACTGGCCGACTTGGTCGGGCAGAAGAAATCGCCGCTGCCGTCGCCTTCCTGGCTTCACCTGCAGCAGCTTACATCACGGGCGAAACCCTGCACGTGAACGGTGGTATGTTAATGGTTTGATGCGCCTGAAATTGGGCGCATTTAAGATTTTTGAATTCCTTGGGACTTTTGTTAGAATGTCTCGAGTTTTATAAGCTTGAATATTTAAAAGGGGTATTTAGATGTCTGACATCGAACAACGCGTTAAGAAAATCGTTGCTGAGCAACTGGGTGCAAATGAGGCTGATGTGAAGAACACTTCCTCTTTCGTGGATGACTTGGGTGCCGACTCATTAGATACAGTTGAATTGGTCATGGCTCTGGAAGAAGAGTTTGATTGCGAAATCCCGGATGAAGAAGCCGAAAAGATCACTAACGTACAACAAGCAATTGACTACGTTACTGCTAACTTGAAGTAAGCCCCGGCACTTTAACCAATTGAAAATTAAGAGCGCTTCCAGGCGCTCTTAACATATAGAGCATGCAAAAACGAAGAATTGTAGTCACAGGTCTGGGTGTCGTGTCACCGGTTGGTATCGGTGTCGAGACATCCTGGTCCAATCTTGTCGCCGGCAAGTCCGGTATTACCAGAATCAGCAAGTTTGATCCTAGCAACTTCGCCTCCCAGATAGCAGGCGAAGTGAAGGATTTCGATGTTTCGCAATATCTGCCGGCAAAAGACGCTCGCCGTATGGACACATTCATACAGTATGGCCTGGCGGCAGCAATCGAGGCAGTCAAGGATTCAGGCATTGTTGCCACTGAAGAAAATGCCGAACGTATCGGTGTTTCCATCGGTTCCGGCATCGGCGGGCTGCACCTGATTGAGGAAACCAACGACACCTATGA
>JAEWTK010000013.1 GCA_023459535.1 Pseudomonadota bacterium | reverse complement strand
GACATGACCTGGCAGAGTCATTGCACAATGTCGACCTGATTGTTTCCGTTGTTCCAAGTGCCGGTTTTCGTCAGATGCTGCGTGATATCAAACTCGTCGGCTGCAAGGCGCCTCTGGTTTGGGCTTCCAAGGGACTGGAGCCGGCAACAGCCAAACTGCCGTATGAGGTCGCACAGGAAGAACTGGGTGACGGCCAGCGCTGGGGTGTGCTTTCCGGCCCGAGTTTTGCTGTTGAGCTGGCACGTGGCCTGCCTACCGCCGTCACCATTGCCTCCGGCAGCGAGTCGCTGGCCGCTGAAGCCGGTGCGTTGGTGCATGGTGGTAATCTCCGGGTCTATACCAGCCATGACGTCATTGGCGTCTCGGTCGGGGGTGCCATCAAGAATGTCATGGCGATTGCAGCCGGCATCAGTGACGGCATGCAGTTCGGCAGTAATGCCCGTGCTGCGCTGATTACCCGTGGCCTGGCGGAAATGACCCGGTTCGGCATGGCGCTCGGCGGCAACAAGGAAACCTTTATGGGTTTGACCGGGGCAGGGGACTTGATACTGACCTGCACCGGTGAGTATTCGCGCAACCGTGAAGTTGGTCTGCGTTTGGCCAAAGGTCAAACGCTCGATGAGATTCTGCAGCAGTTGGGGCATGTGGCTGAAGGCGTGCATACCGCACGCGAGGTCTGCAAGCGGGCTGCAGAATTGGGTGTGGAGATGCCAATCACCTATGAAGTGAATCAGGTGCTTTCGCATGGACAATCACCGCGTGTTGCGGTGGAAAATTTGCTGAGCCGGGAACAGAAGCCGGAATCGATTTAGTGACAGTTAATAATCAGGAATGATAGGCATTAAAAATGGCACCCGCGGGTGCCATTTTTATTTATTCTGCCTTGGTCGATTTAGCGGTTGCGGCCTATATTGCTTTGCAACCGTTCTGTATTAGCTGGTTTACAACCTAGCGGTTGCAAACATACATCGTTACTTCAAAGCCGAAACGCATTTCAGTAGCTGCTGGTTTTGTCCACATGCTCAATCTCCTGTTAGTTGTTATGCCACAATGATTTGTTGGTATGACGGCATACTGCGCTGATAACGGTGGTGTCGACACCGTGCTTTCCATGAATCATGCCTCATGATTTTTATTAGAGAAACTTCGACAGTCTTGAGATTGCAATCGCCTGCTACCTTCGCGTGCTTGAATCATGCTGAATCTCTGGCCGGAGATGACATCCATGTGACATTAATGCGGCTGGGATGTGAAAAATTTTGGTATGATGGCACCGCCTCTAACGGGCTGTTTATTAATGCAATGATGAATATTTGATGGCAGGACTTTTATGAAGCTCAAGAATTTCACCGAGATTGAACGCGCAACCAAGAAGGGAACACGCGAGTCATCCAGACTGGGCATAGGCCTGCTCTTCATCGTCAGCATCATGCTTTACACCGCGCTCGCCAATGGCGGTGTCGGCCCGCAGAGCACCATGCTGGTGGTGGCGGCCATGATCGGCGGTTACATGGCGATGAATATCGGCGCCAACGACGTTGCCAACAACGTCGGCCCGGCGGTCGGCTCGCGTGCGATTACCATGGGCGGTGCCATTGTCATTGCCGCTGTTTTTGAAATGATGGGTGCGTTGGTTGCCGGCGGGGACGTCGTGTCCACCATACGCGGCGGTATTATCGATCAGACTGCCATTTCCAACAGTGACCATTTTGTTCTGATGATGATCTCGGCTCTGCTGGCAGGCGCACTATGGCTCAATTTCGCCACCGCGATCGGCGCACCGGTATCGACTACGCATTCCATCGTCGGTGCCGTGCTGGGCGCTGGTGTCGCTGCCGGTGGCATGGAAGCTGCCAACTGGGGCACCATGGGCGGGATTGCTGCAAGTTGGGTGGTTTCGCCTGTGCTGGGCGGGCTGATTGCCGCCGGCTTTCTATTCTGGATCAAGCGTGCGATTACTTACCAGCCGGACATGGTCATCGCCGCCAAGCGCACGGTGCCTATCCTAGTCGGCATCATGGCATTTTCTTTCACCACTTACCTGATTCTCAAGGGTTTGAACAAGATATGGAAGGTTGATTTTCTCACGGCCAGCATAATCGGTGCGGTTCTGGGTCTGGTCGTCTGGCGCTATCTGGGCAACATCATGCAGCGCCGTATTCATCTGTATGTTAATACCAAGGAAAGCATCAACTCCATGTTCACCGTGCCGTTGATTTTTGCGGCGGCATTGTTGAGTTTTGCTCACGGTGCCAATGACGTTGCCAACGCTATCGGCCCGCTGGCGGCGATCGCGGACACCGTCGCCAAGGGCGGCGTGACCGACAAGGCCGGCATCCCGTTCTGGGTCATGATGGTCGGTGCCCTCGGGATTGCCATCGGGTTGGCTCTGTATGGCCCCAAACTGATACGCACGGTGGGAGGTGAGATCACCGAACTCGACCAGATGCGCGCTTTCTGTATCGCCATGGCCGCCGCGGTGACGGTGATTATCGCCTCACAGCTGGGCCTGCCTGTAAGTTCGACACACATCGCCCTGGGAGGCATTTTCGGTGTCGGCTTCCTGCGCGAATTCATCAAGACCAACTACTCGCAAATGGTCGACGAGATCAAACAGCATCACCTGGGTGCGGATAAGGAAGTCGTTGAATCCTTTCTGGACCGCTTTGCCAAGGCCAAGATCAAAGAGAAACAGGAAATGCTGGATCAATTAAAAGCGCACACGGCCCAGGCTGAACTTTCCAAAGCCGACCGCAAGCGCATGCGCAAGCTTTACAAACACGAACTGGTCAAACGTACCGCTGTGTTCAAGATCATCGCTGCCTGGATTATTACCGTTCCCGCCTCGGCTCTGATGGCTGCCATGATCTACTACATGATTTTTGGTGTGATGTACGCCTAAGGTAGGTTGTTAGCGCGTTACGCTAACTGATGTAATGTGCAGAAACGCTGACGGCGGCAATTGATGTGTGTCAGCGGTTGGGTGATGGGCGGTTTACTGCAATTGCTGATGATTGCGCTGTAACAGGCTGGCGACGACGATACCCGCTTCATATAGCAGCCACAGCGGGATCGCCAGCATGAACTGCGAAATGATGTCAGGCGGAGTAAAGATTGCGCCAAGCACGAAGGCACCGACGATCACATAAGAGCGTGCCCCGCGCAATGCGGCGATGCTGACGACGCCAGTGATGACCAGCAGTACCACTGCCACTGGCACCTCAAATGCCAATCCGAAAGCGATGAACAGCGTCATCGCAAAATCCAGATACTTGCCGATATCGGTCATCACCGCCACGCCATCCGGGGCCGTGCTGCTGATGAACCCGAACACGACCGGGAACACCAGAAAATAGGCAAATGCCATTCCGCAGAGGAACAGCAGCAGGCTGGAGAATACCAGCGGGCTGATCAGGCTGCGTTCGCTGGAATATAGACCGGGGGCAACAAAAGCCCAGACTTGGTACAAGGTGTATGGCAGGGCGAGCATGAAAGCCGCCAGCAAGACGGCTTTTATTGGTACAAAAAATGGCGTCGTCACATCGGTGGCGATCATCTGTCCACCGGCCGGCAGGGATTGCAGCAAGGGGGTGGCGAGGAAATGGTAGATTTCCTGAGCGAAAGGCAGCAGCGCCAGCGACACCACCAGTAAGCAGATGACGATGCGTAGCAGACGATCCCGCAGTTCGATCAGATGCGAGATGAAACTGTCCGTTGCAATCAATCTGGCAGGCTCCGCTTGATCGGCACCGGTTCAACCGTGCCCGCATTGGCGGCCACGGTCTGCTGCAGCGCTGCAGCATCGATCTGGGGTGTTGAGTGGTCGATGACCTGACCCACCTGATAGGCCGGTGTTCCGGCTTCAATGCTCTGTCGCAGCTCTTCCTGCACGCGCTGCAGGTCTTCCAGACGCAGTTCGTTGTTGATATCGGACTTGATCGCGTTTGTGTAGCGCTGTATCTGGCCGATGAAGCGGCCGGCGCTGCGTGCGAGCTTGGGCAGTTTTTCCGGGCCGATGACGACCAGGGCAACGATGCCGATGATGATCAATTCCGAAAAGGCGAGATCAAACATGAATTGGCTGATCCGAGGTCCGGCCTAGCGTCTTTCTCTTTGCGCCATTTCGTGTTCGACGTTCGCCGCATGGGCGGTGCCATCGAGCAGCGGCGCTGCCTTGCCGTCATTGACGGCATCCTTGAAGCTCTTGACCGCCTCGCCGACATCACCGCCCAGATTGCGCAGTTTCTTGGTGCCAAACACCAAGGCCACGATGACCAGCACGATCAGCCAGTGCCAGATACTGAATGCTCCCATTTGCCGCTCTCCTGATTTCCGGGGTTTGCTTGCGATTTCGTTGCACAAACCCATTTTGTAAAAAATTGCTTACTGCCTGTTTGCATTGCGCAAGCATTCACCGTTAACTCATGCGCGCGCCCAAGCAATCGCACATGCCACGTCAAGTGCTGCTGAATGATGGCTTTCGCCAGCGAACTAGCAGGTTGTCCAGTTCGCTCAGTGGCTCAGCGTGCGTGCGCGCTCCAGTGTCTCGTTCGGGAGTTCGCCGAACAGTTCACGGTAATAGCGGGAGAACAGGCTCATGTGCCAGAAACCCCATTGGGCGGCAACGTTGGCAATGGTCGAAACCTGGTAGGGCGACGATTGCAGTTCGGCACGCACGCGGTGCAGGCGTATGTTGCGCATGTAGGCGACCGGCGTGACGCCGAGCACGCGCGCAAACGCATGATTCAGCGTGCGACGGCTGATGCGCAGGGTGGTGCAGAGTTCGCCTATGGTCAGCGCGTAGCCATAGCTCGACAGAGTCAGATCGCGCACGCGATTGACGATGTAGCGATGGACGCGCTGATCGTGATGTTGAGTGCTACGGTTTTCCTTGGCCTGCAGCAAGGCTTGCAGGCAGGTCGCCATCAGATCGTCCTCGAAATGGCGCCAAGTCTCTGCAATATCCGCGCTGTCGTCCAGTGTTGCAAAGTAGTCCATGCCCCCACCCACGGCCACCTGCATGCGGTTGATAATCTGCGGTTGCGCAGCTTCTACCGGTTTCACCTTGTCCATCACCTTGTCCAGATCCATCCATTCCACCGTCGCCGCATACTCTTCCAGACGTTTTGCGGAGATGACGGCGACCGTGATTTCGGACAAATGCGAGGTACGGAACAGCAGCTCGGCGTTCTTGTCGAGCGTGATCAGCGAATTCTCTTTCACCGGCAAAAGACCCCAGGTG
>JAEWTK010000012.1 GCA_023459535.1 Pseudomonadota bacterium | reverse complement strand
GTTGTCGGTGCCGGCAACAATGCCGACAGCATCCCTGACCCCGGCTTCCTCCAGCGTACGTGCTTCTGCGCCGCTGCCGATGATGCAGTCCTCGCAGCCGGTCAGCTCGGGGTCCGCCTCGACGATCGTGGTCGTGATCTGTTCGCGTTGCAGATTCTCGACTACGGATTTGCCGAAGCGGCCATAGCCGCAGACTATCCATCTGCCGATGGGAGGGCAGGCGGGCGAAGGCAGGCTGTCCCCGGGTACTCCGGTCAGCCATTCATGCAACAGATAGGTGCCCAGTGCATGGACTTCCATCGCCAGATGGTCGCCGAACAGGGTGTAAGGGTTGATGATGTGATCGGTGCCGAAGGAGGCCATGTTGGCTGCAGTCTCCTTGTTGTCGGCACGCGCAAGCACCATGAGATCGGGATTCATCAGTTTGACGCCGATGGCGACTGCCAGATTCACATGGTCGTGGTCGGTCAGCGCGGCGACGCCGGCACACATCGGGTGGCGCACGCCGGCCTTGATGAGAACGTCCGGCATCTGCGCGTCCGCGCAAAGCGCCGGGATATCGAACTGGTAATCTTCCAGCTCCAGTTCGTTGATACGATCCTGCAGGTTCTCAATCACCACAGTGCGTATCTGTTTGCGATCCAGAGCACTGACCAGCAGGCTTGAGGTTTCGCCATAACCGCAGACAATATAGAAGGGCTCGTGCAGGTTTTGCACTTCCCGTGCAAATCTTGAAGTGGTGAACGCCTGGCGCAGGCCGGAATCCTGAAACAGTGAAATGATCTTGCCGATGGCATAGAACCATGGGATCACCGTCATGTAGATGGAAAGCGTCATCCATAGGCGCTGTGAGGTGCTGAAAGGGTGAGGTACTTCGCCAAAGCCGATGGTGGTGGCGGTATAGCTGATGATGTAAAACGACTCGAACAGTGATAGATAAGTGGTTTTGCCATCAATTTCGATACCTGGCACGAATGTCAGGCCGGCTACCGCGATGCCGAAGCTGACAATCACGGCAATCAGCGGCGCACGCATGCGCCGCAGAATCAGAAAGGTAATGTTGTTCAAATCAGTATCCCGGCAGTTGCGACCGCTCCCCGGCCGTCAACATTTAGCGACGCAGGGTAATGGTTTCAGCCATCAGCAGGATGACTGAAATGACATTTGCCAGCAATGCGCCGCCCGACAGTGAAACGACATGGTTGATCATGGTAGCCTCACTCGGCGTGCCGCTGACAGCTGCGAACAGAACTGCTGCAGTAATCAACTGGAGGTCAGCCACCAGGCTGGTGGCCAGATGGACTGCGCCGATCTGGGTGCGGTCGCCGAATTTCAGTACGGTGGCGATTAGGTTGACAATGATGGCGGCGTAGAGCTCGTAGACATGGTGATGGGCCGGGTTGTCCATGTCGCCGATAAAGTAGCCAAAATTGAGTGTCAAAGCGAGGACGATGAAAAATCCAAAGATTACTTTTTCCAGATTCATGGCGGTTCTCTATGACGTTTTAATGCTGGGAAGTTTAGAGGATTTTTGAGCTTACGGCATCAGTTATGGCCAGATTTTTTCTGGCGCACTTTCTCCCAGCAGGACTGCATCCGCAGCTTAGCGAATTGTGTGAGCTGGTTTGAGCGGCTGCTGATTTTTTCAGTCATGGCCTTCTTGAGGTCGGCAGGCAGGCTTCTGGTGATGCTGTCCAGCAGTTGTTTGCTGACACGCAGGTCATTCAATGTCCCCATCTGCTTCTGCAAGCGGGTGATGGATTTGATGGAGAGCTGCCCGAATTCGGACTGGTTGAAGAATTCCTGCATGTAGCGCAGGCGTTTGAAGCGGATTCTGGTACGGTGCAGCTGTTCCTGGCTGAGTGTGTCGAGTCTGGCTTGTTCCCAGGGCAATTTGCGGTCGATACGCTGTAGTTTTCGCTGCAGCAGCGTTTTGGTTGAGCGGCGGCCTTTCTCTGATTTTCTTGTGAGTTCCGTGCCCAGGCTCAGCAGTAATGCCTGATAACGCTGACTTTCAAACGCTTGTTTAAGTTTCAGATAGCTGGCATGCCGTTTTTTCTCGATCAGTGCCTGCATTGCCCCGTGTTCTGGCGCTTGCGGCAGCAGCTGCGGCAATGTTTCTGTTGCCAGCACATCCCAATTCCGCGCGTTGCCCAGCAGTTGATTGAGCCAGTCGAGTTCCGTAAGTATTGCCGGGTTTTTGAACCCGAACAACTTGAATGCGACCTTCAGGCGACGCACGGCAATGTGCATCTGATGTGTCGCTTCCACGTCAGCTTGCATCACCAGTTCCTGATTGGCCTGCATCTGGCGCAGGCACTCTAGCCCGATTGCCTGAAACGCCTTGGCACTGGTGGACTTTGCCGGTAGCTTGACAGTCTGTGCGTGTGATGCAGCTGGCATCGCTGGCTGGAAGTGACGATAGCCGCGTTCAGCCTTGCTGATGTTTTCAATCTGCAAAGGGATGGTTTGCTGCAGTAATGCGGCCAGTTCGAAAAGCCGCCAGGCTTCGCCCTTTTTCAGTTCCAGCTCTACTTCGCTGATAGGCTCCGATTTTGCACCAACTTCGAGCTGGCCCAGATCGAGGGCGACTTCGATGGCTGTGCCATCTTCATATGCCAGTTGCCACTCCGTACGCTTGACGTCCGTCAGAAAAATCGGCTGCAGGGCGTTGCGCAGGTTCTGATCAGCAAAGATTTTCGCCAGTGAGGGTTCGGTGATTTTGGTGAAATCCGGGTGGCCATGGGCGATGATGTCCTCCCATTCCATGCGCTGGTGCAGCCCTGCGAGCGAGTGACCGCTGCTTTTCACTGCCTGGAACCATCCTCCGGACATGCGCCTGACGCGCAGGCTGATCTTCTTTTTCAGCAGTTGCAGGTCCGGCGTGTCATAGTAGATGCTGACCAGCCTTCGCGTCATCGGCGTGCCAGTCAAATGCTGCCTGATGGCGGCGTGGCGCCGCAGGCGAATAATGTCCTTGGTGTTGATGCGGAGCTTGAGCTCTATCTCATTCTGCATCTTGGTCGGCACTGACCAGCCAGTGCAGCAGAGGGGTCCATTGCTGGATGTCTCGCTTGACCAGAGATGGCCGCATGTCGAAGATGCTCATGCCCTGCTCGGCGGCCTGCATGTAGATTTGGCCGTCGCGCAGATTGGTCATCACCGGGAAGCCGGCATTGTCGAGAAACTCCTGCAGTTTGATGGCGCTTCTGGTGCGCGGATCCACTCGCATGCCGACCATTGCGACGAAAGTGCGTTCCTTGCGGACAGCCTTCTCGGCCCGCAGGATGTCGAGGAAATCGTCGGTGGCGCCGATATCGAAAGCTGAAGGCTGGATCGGCACAATGACCCAGTCCGCCTTTTTGACGGCATCGCTCAGTTTGTCACCATGAATGCCGGCGGGTGCATCGATGATCGTCCATTCGGCGCTCATGCTGTCCGCGTGCTTGCCGCGGCCATCCAAGCCGTGAATCAGCGGCAGGGATTCATCGCGGCGACTGAGCCAAGCGGTCGCCGATCTTTGTCTGTCCATATCCGACAGGACGACGTGCCTGCCGCGGTTGGCGAAATAGCCGGCGAGATTGGTCGAGATGGTCGTTTTGCCGCTGCCACCCTTGGGGTTGGCGATCAGTATCGTTCTCAAATGGATCCTCCGGTTCTTTGCTGATTTTTTAGGTTTTCCTGCATTGTGTCTGCTTCAATGCGTGTTCAGCATGTCTGGAGACAGCACCGCGCGCAGCACCGTCTGCCGCTCATCACCGCGCACGCGGCTGGTCAGCCACCAAATTGCGCCTTTCTTGACGCTCCAGTAATCGGCTTTTCCGGTCAGTGCTTTGGCGGCTGCCATGCCGAGTGTAGGTTGATGGCCGACGATCAGTACGGTTCCGTTTGCCCGCGGCCAGTTTGCGGCAGCCAATAGCTGGTCTGCCGAAGCTCCTGGTGCCAATGTCTCCAGCGTTGTGAAATCTTCCGTGAGTGCCTGTGCAGTCTGCTGGGTGCGTGCGGCCGGGCTGACCAATACCAGGGTGTCGTCCGGCAGCTGCGGTTTGAGCCATGCCGCCATTTTTTCCGCCTGTTTTCGTCCCCGGCTGGTCAGTTCGCGCTCGATATCCGGGCTGGTGTCATGGGCTTCGGCGTGCCGCCACAAGATAAGGTTCATCATATGAAACTTGGGTGTCCATTCGGATGCGTGACAATTTCAATAGGCTATCTTAGCGGTCATATAGTTCGAGCGAAAGTGACAATTTTATGAATATGGCATGAATTTTCTGATTTGATGAATGATTGCAGGTGTGCAGTGCTGGCCTGAAATCCAGCCGGATAGATGGTATATTTCAGCCAACCCATAAATATAAAGTCAGCTGTGCACCTCCACCTCTTTATCCCGCAAACCCTGCTTGCGCAGGTCTTTCAGCTCGGCCGTGATTCCGCGCTCGCCGGATTGCTGGCAAAAGCGCATCTGGAACAGTTGAACGACAGCCTGGAAAACTTGCTTTGCCGTCTGGCCGGGATTGATGAGGAGCCCGGTAAGGAAGAAGCTGATCTGTTGCCGATAGCGGCCATCTCTTATCTGGGCGAGAATAAGGTGGCGGAAGCCCCGGATGCCGGAGCGGGTTATTTTCTGTTTGCCGATCCCGTGCATTTGCTGCTACAGCGAGATTCGTTTTCTCTGTCGGCGCCGGTGCCGATGGCGCTGACAGCGGAAGAAACAGCAAGCCTGCTTGACTCCCTGAATCGTCATTTTGTCTCTGATGGGTTGTATTTTATGGCCGGGGCATCCGGTCACTGGTATTTGCAATTGGCGGAATCGCCCTTCATTGTCACCCATCATCCGGGTCTGGCTCTTGATCGCGATATCCAGGCTTTTTTGCCGCGAGGTTCTGGCGCAGCGCGCTGGCATCAGTTGGGCAATGAGATCCAGATGTTGCTGCATGGCCATGCCGTCAATCAACACAGGGAAAGCCTCGGGCAAGCTGCATGCAACAGCTTGTGGTTCTGGGGCGGCGGCAAGTTGCCGTACAAGAGTGCTGCGATGTCGATCCGGGCCTATGG
>JAEWTK010000011.1 GCA_023459535.1 Pseudomonadota bacterium | reverse complement strand
GGACGTTGATGGCTGGCAAAGGAAGTGCCGAAATCCAGCGTTGCCATGCGTTTCAGCCACAAGCCATATTGCACGATGACGGGTTTGTCCAGATTGTAAAGCTCACGCAGTTTCTGTCGCGATTCTTCGCTGGCCTTGGGATCGAAGCTCGCTTCACTGGCGGTGATGTCACCCGGTGCCAGATGCATGATAAAGAACGAGATCAGGCTGATACCGACCAGTAGCGGTACCATCCAGAAAAGTCGGTTCAACAGGTATCGGATCATGGTGTTACTGGGCGCTTATCTCAAGTCGGCGAAGTGGTTGCGGAATATACCATTCATGGGAATTGTGACCGATGCCGGCGGGCGGGGCAGGATCATCAATGCCCTTGATGCGCTTATGAATCGCCGGCAGGCCGTAACCTGCATACAAATAGACGATCGGACTGTCCTCCAGCAAATGACGGGCGAATTCATGATAGATTTTTGTGCGTTTTTCGATATCCAACTCCAGACGGCCTTGTTCCAGTAGTCTGTCGACCTGCGGATTGCTGTAACCGAGAAAATTGAATTGGCCTGGTGCCTGTTGTGAAGAGTGCCAGATACTGTACTGATCCGGATCGAGGGACAGGCTCCAGCCCAGCACCACGGCATCAAACTCGCCGGTCTTGATGAAGCGCCCGATAAAGCTGGCCCATTCCAGCACGCGGATTCTGGCATCGATGCCAATCTCCTTCAGTCTGCGCTGAATCAGCACTGCACTCATCTCTCTCTGCTTGTTCTGATTTGTCAGCATCTCGAACGTCAAGGGTTGGCCATCCTTGTCCAGAATCCCGTCGCCATCATGATCGGCATAACCCGCCTCCTTCAGCAGTGCGATGGCTTTATGAGCATCATAAGGGTAGGGCTTCAACTCCGGGTTGGTCCAGCGCGTGCCGGGCTTATAGGGTGAAGAGACCGGTTCACCGAGACCAAGCAGCACGCCATCAATCAGTTCCTGCTTGTTGATTGCATAGTTGATGGCCTGGCGTACGCGGAGGTCGTCAAAAGGTTTGCGTTTCAGATTGAAACCCAGATAGGTGTAGCTGTTGCCCAGTTCCTTATAGAGGCCGATCTTTTGCGTCAGATCAGGCCTGGAAGGAAATATACGAGCGTACTGGATCGGGTTGAGGTTCATGGTGTCGATGTTGTCTGCCATCAGTTCCAGGAACTGGGAAGCGGCATCCGGGATGAAGCGTGACACCAGACGCTCGATTCTGGCCTCGCCCTGGGTGGCGAGTGGGTTTCTGACCAGCGAAATGCGCTCGCCGTTACGCCATTGCTCGAGTTTGTAGTAATGGCTGCCGACCGGGTTGCGAACGAATGCCGTGGTATTGATGTCCTGGCCTTCCAGCAGATGTTTCGGCAGTATCTGCAGGCCTGCCCAGGTATCCAGTGCCGGAGCGTAAGGCTCCTGATAGCTGACACGGAAAGTTCGTGCGTCCGGTGTTTCAGCTTTGATGACCAGCTTGTAGTCGGCACCGTATGGTGTGCGTGTATTCTCATCGGTCACCAGCTGCCATGTAAAGAGGACGTCGGCACTGGTCAGGGGCTTGCCGTCTGCCCATTTCATGTCAGGCTTGAGTTTGAAGGTAATGGTTCTGTGATCGGATGAAATCGTCCATGATTCTGCCAGCTCACCTTCCAGTTCCAGGTTCTTGTCGTATTTGAGCAGGCTGTTGAAGATGTTGGAGGCGATGGCGGAGGCTGCGGATTCACCTGCGATCATGGGAATCAGGCCGCTGGGCTCGCCGGTCATGGCATTGATCATGTTGCCGCCGTCGAGAGCTGGATAAGCGTGATCATAATCGACGTTTGGCCCCTGTTGCGCTTCGTTGCAGCCTGCAAGCAGAGTGAGGAGGGCAAGGGAGAGCAGACGAATGAACGACATGGTGACCGGAAACTGACTTAGACGGGTGTGCAACGATGAATTGTGGGGATTCCGGCATCAGATCGCCGGAGATTGACTGACAACAGATATGCCGGATTGCGTGTGTTCAAGGGTTCGCCAATGCTAGGAATGTTTGGTTTTTGTTCATTGCCTGTTTCTGTACTGATGTCCTGCCACCGGCCGGAATCATCAGGACCTGACCGATCTTCAGGCGGCTGTTCTTTAACTGGTTGCTTTCCATGATCTGCTTGACGGTGACACCATAACGCAGGGCAATCGCAAACAGGGTTTCGTTCGCCGCAACCTCGTGTCGGATAGCTTGTTTGGCATGGAGTTCCGTATGGTGGCTGGCATTCAGCAATTCAATCCGGTTTTTATCCAGAGCGGAGCGTTGTTCCTGACTGGTGTGCTTTGCCGGGACGAGAACCAGTCTGTTTTCCGACAACGCCTTGCTGCCGGACAAGCTGTTGACACTACGGAATTCAGCGGCGCTAATGCCGAATTTCTTCGCAATCTTGTCGATTTTCTCCCCCCGTTTCGCATGGTAGGTTTGCCAGGTGACAAGGGGTTGTTCATAGCTGGAAAGATTGCTGATGAAGATATCAGCAGCTTCCACTGGCAGCAGGATCTCATGGCTGTTGCCGGCCTTGGCCGTAATCACGGGGCGGTTGTGTTCGGGGT
>JAEWTK010000010.1 GCA_023459535.1 Pseudomonadota bacterium | reverse complement strand
TCGCGCACTTGTTGCAGTGAGATACTGTACTGAATCAGCTTGGCCGGATCAACCTGAATCTGGAACTGCCGGACTTCCCCGCCGAAAACATTGACGTCGGCGACACCGGGCACCGCCATCAGATGTGGCACAACAGTCCAGTCCGCAATGGTGCGTAATTCCATCAGGCTCAGCGTCTCGGAAGTCATGCCAAAACCGAGTACCGTGCTGGCGGAAGAAGTGAGTGGCGTGATGTTGGGAACGATACCTTGCGGAAGTCGCGTATTCAGGGTCGCCAACCGCTCGGCCACGACTTGGCGGTTGCGGTAGATATCGGTGCCTTCATCAAAAATGATGGTGACGATGGATAGGCCCGGGATGGATTGCGAACGCATGGATTCGATGCCTACCGTGCCCGCGATACTGCTCTCTATCGGCTGTGTCACCAGTGATTCAACGAGTTCGGCTGAAAGACCGGGAGATTCTGTCTGGATGACGATCTGGGTTGGCGCGAACTCGGGGAAGACGTCCAGATTGCTGCGAGTCAGGCTGAAAATGCCGTAAATAATAGCCAAGGTCGCCAGAGCGATAATGACGCCATTAAAGCGTATGGAAAAGCGGACAAGTGCGGACATCATGATTGATGCTCTCTTATGCGGGTGTGCCGAGAAAGTGATGGAGTGATCCCGTCAGGCGGTTGCGGTATAGCCATGTTGACTTCGGCATCACATGGCTTCGCCATATGAGCCTTCACTGGAATGATGATTAAATTGGCGAATTGCGTCATTTTGGCTCCGACGTCGCGTGCTACGCACATGAGTCTCCACCGAAATGATGATTGAAATTTGTGGGGCATTTTAGTTACGGCATCACATGGTTTCACCATGTGAGCCTCCACTGGAACGATGATTAAATTGGCGAATTGCGTCATTTTGGCTCCGACGTCACGTGCTACGCACATGAGTCTCCACCGAAATGATGATTGAAATTTCATTTCAATCATCATTTTCATTAGTAATCTGATATTTGAATTCTTCGGAAAGCAGCAATTGCGCCCCGGTCACGACGATCTCATCACCCGCCTGTAGATCGCTGTTGTTGAACCAGCCGCCGTTAGTTTCCTGCGCCGTACTGACAGGAGTTCGCATGAAGCGGTCATCGCCGGATTTGCGATAAACCCATGCCTGACCGCCGTACCAGACGATGGCACTTCTCGGCACGATGACACCTTGTTCAGGCGTCTGACTGCCATTCATACTGACACTGACCCGCATGCCGACCCTCAGGCTGTCGGCGGGCGCACGGTAATAATAGGTTTCGCCCTGTACCGCGGCATCCGTTTGTGGTGACGTAGAGAGGAAATAGGCGCGTATGGTTTTTCCCGCGGAGCCGGAAGGGGTGACCAGGATACTGCTGTCATTTGCGGGCAGGGGCGTGCCGAAAGGCAGGGTTACTTGTATCAGCACGTCTTGCTGCTGCAAGATGCGCGTCATGGCAGAGTTGGCGGAAGTTTGTGTCGCCTGCGTGGCGAGAGCATCGCCCCATTGTTGTCGCATGTTGTCACGCAAGTTTCTTGCAATGCTTTCAGCGGCGTGGAGTTTGGCCTGGTCGGCTTTCAGCAGGGCTTCGGCATTGGCGACCGCGCGGTCTGACACATTGCGATTATCCCGGTTGAGTGTCGACAGGCGGCTGAATTCCTGTTGTGTGTTAATCAGTGAAGCTTTGGCAATGCCTGCCTCCGCCATGGCGGTCAGATAACGGCTCCTCTGTTCCAGCAGTTTGTCGATATTGATGACGGTGCCATAGGTGCTCAATGCGCTCGCGTGACGGCTCTCGTCCAGTCTGGCAGTGGTGATACCACTTTGCTCCTGTGCGGCTTGTGGCAGGGTGACGATGGTCATACCTTGTTCGGTGCTGACACGGCTGGGAGTTTCTATCTCTTCTTCAATCTCGCCCTGCACGAAAGCCTCGTATTCGTCCTTGCCGTAGAACACGAGCATCCAGAACAGCATGATGATGATGAAAGCCTGCAGTGCGATGATGGTGGCTAGTTTACGATTCATGATGGGGCTCGCTTTGGGCATTATTCCGGTGTGGCTTCAATACCGAGATCATCGGGCATGGACAGTGAGGTTTCCAAGGGCTGCTGCAGGGCTTCTTCCAGGGCATGGCCTGCATATTGCATGCGGGTTTCGCTGGCAAGCAGGTTCCGATGGGCTTGTAGACTTTCAAGTCGGGCGCTTGTCAGTTCAAGCCGGTCTGCAAAACCTTCTTCAAATTGTTTCGCTGTCAGTTCCGTTCTTTCTGTCTGAGTAGCAACCAACTGTCTTGCATCACTCACGCTGGATACGGTCTGCAGGTAGGCTGCGCTGCGGCCTTCGAGCTCGCCGATGATCTGAGTCTGCAGGGCCCTGATTTTTGCCGCTTCGATCTCGCGCTGCGCCTCGGCTTCAGCGATATTGCCCTGATTGCGGTTTAGCAGCGAAAGCAGGGTGGAAAGGCCGAAAGACCAGATTTTGTCGCCCTGGTCATAACTGTAGCCTGGCGACAGGGCAATGTCGGGATATTGGCGTGCGATCTCCAGCCGCAGCCTGGCTTCGGCCGCTTCATATCTGGCAAGCGCTGCACGGATATCCAGCCTGTTCAGGAGTGCAGATTCCCGTAATTGATCGAGCAGGTCCGGATTGCTGGTCAGGTCCTGTCTTCTGCTATTGGCCACTGTTTCATCTGGCGGAGTTAGTTGAATCTTGCTGAGGCCATGCAGTGGGAGTCCGGCGTGACTGGCAAGCCTGGCCTTGAGTTCAGCCAACCTTGCCTTTTCAGTGTCGAGTAGCTGCCTGTTGTTCTGCAGTTGTAGCCTGGCATTCGACAGCTCCAGACTGGAGGCCATGCCAGCGCGTAATCTGGCTTCCAGCATTTCGGCAATTTCCGAGCGCAGCGCGTGTTCCTGCTCCAGCAGGTTGACCTGCCGTTGTGCATGTTGCCATTCGATCCAACCGGCATGTACGCGGCTGCGCACTTTCCAGGCAGCTTGCGCAATCTCGATGCGTGCCGCCTCCGAAAAGCTGCTTGCACGGTCCATGCGCGCTTGACGCTTGCCAGCGATATCGATGGGGATGTCAATTGCCAGACCGAAGGTCCAGGGAGAGATGCCATTATCATGTTCGCTGTGACGTTCGAGATCGCCGGAAATGCCGGGATTCGGACGCTGGCCGGCAATTGCTTCTGCAGCCTGTGCCGCGCGCCATGTGGCTCTTGCGACATCAAGATCCGAATGGAAATAAAGGGCGCTGAAGGTCAGCTCGTTGAGGCCCCAGTGTTGAACTGGTAGCACTGTTTCGTCATAGCCCTGACTTTTGAGGTAGGCCTGAAAATCACTGCTGAGCGGGTCTCTGGCCCGAAACTCGCTGGTAATGGCCGTGATATCTACTGGTTTCGCGTTGTATGTTTGATAGGCGCAACCGGTAAGCAGAACGCTCAGGATTGCTGCGCTCAGTCTCAAACGTTGAGTTGTTCTATGCCGATATTGCAACCGTGACAAGCCTCCCCAGACCAGTCGGGCCGGGCATGTCGAGCCCGGTCAGAATTATGAATACCTGAAATTTTAGTGTGATGAGTGTGATTGTGTTGTCTGAAACTTAACCCAGGCTTAACTTCTCAATAGCTCTATATCAAGCGACGATGGCAGCTTTTACTGCTCTTAATGCGTCCTGGAGTGATTCCTCAGGCAGCTCATTAATGCTGGCAGCAAGCAACTCTGCAGCTTCGGCGGTGTGCTGCGGCAATTCTCGGCTGTCAAGTTCGGCAACCAGCCCGGCTGCAGCACCTGTGACCTTGAGTAGTGCATGGCGTTCTTTCATCAGGATTTCGACTTCTGAGCGCAACATGCGGATTTCTTCCTGATTGATGGTATCGGGCATAACGTACTTTCCAAATTAGCTGAATTGAACTGCCCCTATCTTGCTACCTATTGCCATCTATCGTCAATCAAGGTTTCCATGATTTGCCTGATTTTGGTAGTTTCCGCTGACCCAAGAGTGCGCTACAATAATCGCCTTGTCCATGGGCGATAGCCCGGAAGTTTGTATAAGCCAGGCGTTGAAGCGGGCTACAAGCTAAATGCAAACCTGCAAATTGCGAAAGTGGCGGAATTGGTAGACGCACTGGATTTAGGTTCCAGCGCCGCAAGGCGTGAGAGTTCGAGTCTCTCCTTTCGCACCAAATATTATGATTTAAGGGATTCGGTACATGTCAGCAACTGTTGAAACCATAAGCAATCTTGGCCGCCGCATTACCGTCGTAGTGCCGATGCAGCCAATCATCGAGGAAGTTAATCAGCGCATTAACCGTTTGGCGCGTACTGCAAAGCTTGCAGGCTTCCGTCCAGGCAAGGTGCCACGCAAGATTGTCGAGCAGCAATACGGTGCCCAGGTGCGTGACGAGGTCTTGTCAAATACTGTAGAGCGGACTTTTACCGAGGCGGTTGAAGAGAACAAGCTGCGCGTCGCCGGTTTCCCGGATATTCAACACAAGCCATTTGGCGATGTGGTTGAGGAATTTGAATATACCGCCACTTTCGAAGTTTTTCCTGAAGTCGTTATCGGTGATTTGGCCAAAGCCAAGATCGAACGTCCTGCGCTGGAACTGACCGATGCAGACGTCAAGAAAACGATCGATGTCCTGCTCAAGCAGCGTGCAACCTTTGAACCGGTCAAGCGTGCGAGCAAGAAGGGTGACAAGGTCAACGTTTCTCTGAGCGCCTCGATCGATGGGCAACAGGTCGAAAGTACTGGCGACCAGGGTGTTGATCTGATTCTGGGTGAAGGCAACCGTTATCCCGAGTTTGATGACAATCTGGTCGGTGGCAAGACTGGTAGCGAAAAGACTTTTGAAATCAGCTATCCGGCAGATCACAATCCGCAGCAGCTGGCTGACAAGACCGTGGTTTACGAGGTCAAATTCAATAGTGTAGAGCAGGCAAAATTACCGGAAGTCGATGCTGAATTTGCGCGCAGTCTGGGCGTTGAAGATGGCGATGTGGAAAAAATGCAGTCCGAAATCAAGGCTAGCCTTGGTCAGGAAGTAGACAAGCGAGTCAAGGCAAGGCTCAAGGAGCAAGTGTTCCAGGTCTTGCTGGAAAATGTCGAGCTCGAGTTGCCAAGGTCGCTGATCGATGTGGAGATCAACCGTCAGATGGAAATGACTCGTCGCAATCTGCAGCAGCGTGGCGTTGATGTTGGCAATGTGACGCTGGAGCCTGCCATGTTCGAAGAACAGGCGATACGCGCGACCAAGCTGCGTCTGATCCTGTCTGAAGTGGTAATCAAAAATGAATTGCAAGCCAATCCGGAGCAGGTGCGGGCCATGGTTGATCAGTTCGGCCAAAGCTTTGAACGTCCTGAAGAAGTGGTGCGTTGGTATTACGCCGATCCCAAGCGTCTGGATGAGCCAGCTGCGTTGGCTACCGAAGAGAATGTAGTTGACTGGGTCCTGAGCCAAGTCAAGGTCAGCAACAAAAAAGTCAAATTCGATGAACTGATGGGAAACGCCTGAGATGAGCATGCGCAGCGAGTGGGAGCCGAATAATCTGGGGTTGATCCCCATGGTGGTCGAACAGAGCGGTCGGGGAGAGCGTTCTTACGATATCTACTCCCGCTTGCTGAAAGAGCGCGTGGTGTTCCTGGTTGGCCCCGTCAATGACATGACAGCCAATCTGGTCGTCGCCCAGTTGCTATTTCTGGAAGCTGAAAATCCGGACAAGGACATTTCCTTCTACATCAATTCGCCCGGTGGTTCCGTCACTGCCGGCATGGCTATCTATGACACCATGCAGTTTATCAAGCCGGATGTCAGTACCTTGTGTACTGGCCAGGCGGCGAGTATGGGCGCATTGTTGTTGACTGCAGGCGCGAAGGGCAAGCGTTTCATATTGCCGAATTCGCGTGTCATGATTCACCAGCCTCTGGGCGGCTTCCAGGGGCAGGCTTCAGACATCGAAATTCATGCAAAGGAAATTCTCTATTTGCGTGAAAAGCTTAACCATATCATGGCGCATCATACCGGCCAGCCCCTCAAGACCATTGCGGCAGACACTGACCGCGACAATTTCATGAGTGCCGAGCAGGCTGTAAGTTATGGTCTGGTTGACAAGGTTATTGCCAGTCGCGCGGATGCCGCATAAGATATAACCGTTCGATATTTTAGGAAGTTCTATGGCCACCAAGGCAGAAGGTGAAAAACTGCTTTATTGCTCATTCTGTGGCAAAAGCCAGCATGAAGTAAGAAAGCTGATCGCAGGGCCGTCCGTATTTATCTGTGATGAGTGCGTGGATTTGTGCAATGACATTATCCGTGAAGAAATCCATGGCGAAGACGGTATCAAACCTCGTGATAACAGCCTGCCTTCCCCCAAGGAAATCTGTGAAATCCTGGATCAATATGTGATTGGTCAGACTTCTGCGAAGAAGAGCCTCGCAGTGGCTGTTTATAACCACTACAAGCGTCTCGGTCAGTCGGCCCAAAAGGATGATGTTGAAATTGCCAAGAGCAATATCCTGCTGATCGGCCCAACCGGTTCCGGCAAGACCCTGCTTGCGCAAACCTTGGCACGGGTACTGGATGTGCCTTTCGTCATCGCCGATGCGACTACGCTGACCGAAGCGGGTTATGTCGGCGAAGACGTTGAAAACATCATGCAGAAACTGCTGCAGAAGTGTGATTACGAAGTTGAGAAAGCGCAACGCGGCATCGTCTACATCGATGAAATCGACAAGATCACACGCAAATCCGAGAATCCCTCCATCACTCGCGATGTTTCCGGCGAGGGTGTGCAGCAGGCGCTTCTGAAGCTGATCGAAGGTACTGTTGCCTCGGTTCCGCCGCAGGGCGGCCGCAAACATCCTAATCAGGAATTCGTTCAACTGGATACCACCAATATCCTGTTTATTTGTGGTGGCGCCTTCGATGGTCTTGATAAATTGATCCGCCAGCGCTCCGAAAAGGGTGGTATCGGTTTTGGTGCCGAAGTGAAGAGCAAGGAAGATGCGCGCGCCATCGGTGAAGTGTTGCGTGATGTCGAGCCCGAAGACTTGATCAAATTTGGCTTGATTCCAGAATTTGTTGGCCGTCTGCCTGCAGTTGCGACTCTTGAATCGCTTGATGAGTCTGCCTTGGTGACCATACTGGTCGAGCCGAAGAATGCACTGACCAAGCAATACAGCAAACTGTTCCAGATGGAAGGCGTGGAACTTGAATTCCGCGAATCGGCCTTGCAACTGATCGCCAGAAAAGCCTTGGAACGCAAGACCGGCGCGCGAGGTTTGCGCTCTATCATGGAACATGCCTTGCTTGACATCATGTTCGATCTGCCCTCATTGCCAAACCTAAGCAAGGTTGTCGTCGATGAAGGCGTTATACGAGGCGATACTCCGCCTATCCTGATTTATTCTGATGAGCCTCGGATGGCGGAATCTGCCAGCTAGCCAGCCAGATGGCTGGTTCAGTCCTGATCTGAACCAGCCTCGGTTTGTTATATCTGACTCGATTTTCTACTTGAAACTTGTAGTTCTGCCCCCAACTGCGTTACATATACACACGGCGCAGTGCTGTGTGGTCAACACTTAAGGTACTCACATGACTGAATCTAGCTTGCCGGTTTTCTCAGCCGAATCAGGGCTGCTACCATTGTTGCCGTTGCGTGACGTTGTCGTCTACCCGCATCTGGTGATTCCATTGTTCGTCGGGCGTGCAAAATCGGTCAAGGCCCTGGAAATCGCTTCCGAAAACAACAAGCAGATTCTGCTGGTTGCACAAAAATCCCCCAACAATGATGATCCGGACGCTACCGATTTGTATGAAGTCGGTACTATCGCCACTGTTCTGCAGATGTTGAAGCTGCCGGATGGTACTGTGAAAGTGCTGGTCGAGGGCATCCGTCGCGCACGCGTGATCGAGTTCGTGGAAACAGAAGAGTGCTTTGCTGCGCGGGCTGAAGATGTGGAAGATGCGGCAGATCCGGATAACGAATCACAGGCGCTGATGCGTACTGTGTTCACGCAGTTTGACCAATACGTCAAACTCAACAAGAAGATCCCGCCTGAAATCCTCACTTCACTGGCGACCATCGATGATGCCGGTCGGCTGGCTGATACCATTACGGCACATCTGACGCTGAAGCTGGAAGAAAAGCAGAAGATTCTCGAGATGTTCAGTGTCGTTGAGCGTCTGGAGCATTTACTCAACCTGCTGGAAGCGGAGATCGACATTCTGCAGGTGGAGAAGCGTATCCGTGGCCGCGTCAAGCGCCAGATGGAAAAGAGCCAGCGCGAGTATTACCTGAACGAACAAGTCAAGGCGATTCAGAAGGAGCTCGGCGAACAGGACGAAAACGCCGATATCGAGGAACTGGAAAAGCGCATCAAGGATGCGCGCATGCCGAAGGAGGCTTTGGCCAAAGCCAATTCCGAGTTGAAGAAATTGAAGTTGATGTCCCCTATGTCGGCTGAGGCTTCTGTTGTACGCAATTACATTGAGACTCTGGTCAGCTTGCCATGGAAAAAGAAGACCAAGATCAGCAAGGATCTGGGGGCTGCCGAGGATATACTGGATGCCGATCACTATGGCCTGGACAAGGTCAAGGAACGTATCATCGAGTATCTCGCCGTGCAGCAGCGCGTCGATAAGCTGAAAGCGCCGATCCTCTGCCTGGTAGGCCCTCCTGGTGTTGGTAAAACCTCGCTCGGCCAGAGCATCGCCAAGGCCGTCAATCGCAAGTTTGTGCGTATGGCTTTGGGTGGTGTACGTGATGAATCCGAGATTCGTGGTCACCGCAGAACCTATATTGGCTCCATGCCCGGCAAAGTGCTGCAGAGCATGACCAAGGTAGGCGTCAAAAACCCGCTATTCCTGTTGGATGAAGTCGACAAGATGGGGCAGGATTTCCGTGGCGATCCGTCATCGGCTTTGCTCGAAGTGCTGGATCCGGAACAGAACCATACCTTCAACGATCATTATGTCGAGGTCGAGTATGATCTGTCTGATGTCATGTTCGTGGCGACAGCCAATTCTCTGAATATTCCTGAACCTCTGCTGGATCGTATGGAAATCATCCGTCTGGCTGGCTATACCGAGGATGAGAAAGTCAATATCGCCATCCGCTACCTGTTGCCCAAGCAACTGAAGACCCATGGCCTGAAGGAAGAGGAAATCCACGTGTCGGATGCAGCGATTCGCGATATCGTGCGTTACTACACTCGCGAGGCCGGTGTGCGTAGTCTGGATAGGGAAATTTCGAAAATTTGCCGCAAAGTGGTCAAGGACATCATTACCGCCAAGGCAAAAGCCGGCAATAAGCCGGTGCGTAAGATCAATGTGACGCCAAAGACACTGGAAAAATATCTGGGTGTGCAGCGTTTCGATTTCGGTCTGGCTGCAGCAGAGAATCAGGTAGGGCAGGTCACTGGTCTGGCCTGGACTTCTGTCGGTGGCGAACTGCTGACGATTGAGTCCGTCTTGCTGGCTGGCAAGGGGAAAGTGATTACCACCGGCAAACTGGGCGATGTTATGCAGGAGTCAATACAAGCTGCGCTGAGTGTGGTGCGTAGTCGCGCGAAGCGACTGGGTATTCCGGAAGATTTCCACGAAAAGAACGACCTGCATATTCACTTCCCCGAGGGCGCTACACCCAAGGATGGTCCGAGTGCGGGTATTGGCATCTGCACTGCAC
>JAEWTK010000009.1 GCA_023459535.1 Pseudomonadota bacterium | reverse complement strand
AGAACGACAGGATGCAGACGGGACAAGCGGAGCGGAAAACTCAAGCGTTTGCCGACGCTGAGAAAGCGCCCGACGCGGTCACCAAAGTGTGCATGCAAGGCATTGAGAAAAGACGCATCATCCAGCGTCATGATCTGTTCGATTTCCTGTTTTTCACCGGTCCAGACCAGGGAGAAATCATGCTCGCCATTGGGCAGCAAGGCCATGGGACCTGCCGACGTGAAACGTTCATAGGCGATATGATGATGCGGCATCTCCGCCCTAACTTTGGTCACCAGCGCATCATGACCGTACTCCTTGGTCTCACGCTGCAAACCGGCGATATCACCAGGCGTTCTGCCACCATCCGCGAGCACAGCCAACTCGCATGCGAGTTCATGCATCGCACCCTCATGGATGAATGCAACATAACTGGCAGCCATGTCCGGATTGACTTGTTGCACTTCAGCGCCATAAAGCGCCTTGATGTCGGGCTGATTCGAAAGCGCATGATCGAGTGCGCGGGTCAATGCTCCATAGGAAACGACATACCCCAGCGCCTCCTGCTGCTGGTCTTCCGCCTTCAGCAGGCTGCGCCCAAAACTTCCGCGCTGCGAAATATGAATGGTGTTGATGGCCGTCGCTTCGGCTGCAACGTCCTGCCAGATACCCAGACGCTGCAGTATCACCCTAGTGCCATAAGACAAGGCCAGCGCCCGCCGATCCTGATGAGAAGCCCCTTGCGGCCTCGCCTCCAATAGAGTCGATGGGATGCCCTTGGCGGCAAGGGCGAGCGCCAGTGTTGCCCCTACCGGACCAGCGCCAATGATGACGATACCTGCTGCAGATTTTTCCTCGTTCTTGTTCACTTTGCCGCCGCCATCAGGTTTTCAATCTCCGCCACGGTCTTGGGTACGCCGGCAGTCATGATTTCGCAACCATCTGCCGTCACCAGCGCATCGTCCTCGATACGCACACCGATATTCCAGAACGCCCTGGGTACATCGTCTGCCGGGCGTATATAACAGCCCGGCTCCACTGTCAGCGTCATGCCTGGCTGCAGCACACGCCAACTACCGTCCGACTGCTTGTATTCGCCGGCATCATGTACATCCAGTCCCAGCCAGTGGCCGGTTCGATGCATGTAGAACCGCCGGTAATCGCCCGACTCGAGAACGGAATCATGACTCCCTTTGCACAGACCAAAGTCGATCAAGCCGCGAATCAGCACATCCAGTGCAGCCTCATGCGGTTCATTCCAGTGGCTGCCGGGGCGTATCCTGTCAATCGCGGCCTGCTGCGCGGCCAGCACCAATTCATAGATATCCTTTTGCGCCGCGCTGAAACGGCCGTTGACCGGGAAAGTGCGGGTAATGTCAGAGGCATAGCAATCAAGCTCACAACCGGCATCGATCAGCAGGAGATCGCCGTCATGCAAACGCTGATTATTCTCCACATAATGCAGCACACAGGCATTGGCGCCGCCGGCGACAATCGAACTGTAAGCCGGTGAGCGGCTGCCATGCCGGTAAAACTGATGCAGCAACGCAGCCTCAATTTCGTACTCCATCATGCCGGGCCGGGCAGTCTGCATAGCCTGTTTATGCGCCTCAACCGAAATATCCGCCGCACGCCGCATGACCTCCTGTTCCACGCTGGATTTGAACAGGCGCATTTCGTCGAGCAGCACGCGCGGATCCGCCATCTTGGCCGGCGCACTGACACCACTGCGCCCTTGCGCGCGAACCTGGTTCAGCCAGCCTGCGATTCGGCCATCCCAATGCGCATCGGCGCCGAAACTGTAAAACAGCCGGGGTTGATTGGCCATGAATCCTGGAACCAGTTCATCCAAACGCGTGATGGAATAAGCCTCATCGAAACCGAATCTTTCGCGGGCGCCGTCCGGGCCATGACGAAAACCGTCCCAGATCTCCCGTTCCAGATCCTTGTCGCGACAGAAAAGCACGCTTTTTGGCTCGTTACCGGCTATCAGCAGCAGAACCGCCTCTGGTTCGGTAAATCCGGTCAGATAGTAGAAATAACTGTCGCTACGGTAGGGATAATGGCTGTCTCGATTGCGCATCACCTCTGGAGCCGTAGGGATGATTGCCACCCCTGCTGCCATTGATTGCATCAAGGCATTTCTGCGCTCAAGAAAATGGTTCACTTCAGACATGCTGGACCTTCAGTTTTCAATTCATTTCACCCGCATTCAAGGCCTCAAGGCGTTGCGGTGTGCCGACATCATGCCAGATTCCATGATGATGCTCACCACTGACTTCGCCGCTCTCTATCGCCTGCCTCAGCAATGGCGCCAGCTTTGCCGGCACATTGACAGGCAGGCCGGCAAACAAACGGGGGGCATAAACGGCGACACCGGAAAATGTCAGCATGCGTTCACCCTCCAAGCAAACCGTTTCAGCATCAACGGCAAAATCCCCTTGCGGATGCTGTGGCGGGTTGTCGATCAAGACCAGATGCGCCAATCGGTGACTACCAAGCACATTCTTCAAACCGGCAAAATCGATATCCGTAAAAACATCGGCATTGACGACCAGGAAAGGCGCATCACCTAGTAGTGGCAAAGCCTTGACGATGCCACCCGCCGTCTCCAGCGCAACCATCTCTGCGGAATAAGTAATGGACAAACCCCATTGACTACCGTTCCCCAAGGCATCTTCGATCTGTTTGCCCAGATGCGCATGATTAATCACGATCTCATGGAATCCCGCAGCTGCCAATCGCTCAAGATGCCAGACGATCAACGGCTTGCCTTGTACCTTTAACAAGGGTTTGGGCGTTTGGTCGGTCAATGGCCGCATGCGCTCACCACGGCCGGCAGCCAGAATCATCGCTTTCAAAATGTATATCCAACCTGCGGCTGGTTCTTCTCAATCTTGTCCAGCAATCTCAACAAGGGCCGGAATTCGATGTATCTGGAGCAAGCCCGACGCAGATAATCCATTACCAGCGGCATGTCTTTCAAATAGCCGTCCTTGCCATCGCGGTGATAGAGCCGGGCAAAAATGCCCAATATCTTGATATGTCGCTGCACACCCATCCATTCGAAATCACGATAGAAATCGGCAAAATCCTGCGGCACGGACAATCCGGCTTGTCAGGCCGACTGCCAGTAACGCAC
>JAEWTK010000008.1 GCA_023459535.1 Pseudomonadota bacterium | reverse complement strand
ATCTGGTCGATGTGGCACGTCTGGCTGATGCCTCTGCCGAACAGCGTGTGCCTTACCTGGCATTCCAGCCGGATCAGATCGTCGATCTGCCGATCCTGCCGATGGAGGATGTCAGCAGCGCCTATTATCTGCGCATGCGCGCCTCTGACAAGCCCGGCGTGCTGGCGGAAGTCACCCGTATCCTCGGCGACCGCGATATCTCGATCGATGCCATGATGCAGAAGGAGCCGGCGGAAAATGAAACCGAAGCCGACATCATCATCCTCACGCACGTCACGGTCGAAAAGAACATGAATCAGGCGATTGCCGCCATCGAGGCACTGCCGGCGACTGTCGGCAAGGTGACGCGCATCCGTATGGAAGAGTTGGGCAAGTAATATGAAATACATCAGCACCCGCGGGCAGTCGCCTGCTCTCAGTTTCAGTGAAATCCTGTTGGGCGGTCTGGCGCCAGACGGCGGTCTCTACATGCCGGAGCAATATCCGCATTTCAGCGATGCCGACTTGACGGCGATGCGCGGTATGAATTACCGCGACTTGGCTTACACGATACTGTCCAGACTGGTGGATGACATCCCTGCGCAAGACCTGAGAGCGATCATCGACAAGACCTATCGCCCCGAAGTCTACTGCCATACCCGCAAGGGTCAGGATGCGGCTGAAATCACGCCTACACTGAAACTGGAAGACAATCTCTATCTGCTCTCCCTGTCCAACGGCCCGACGCTGGCCTTCAAGGACATGGCCATGCAATTGCTCGGCAACCTGTTCGAATATGTGCTGAACAAACTAGGTCAGGAAACCAACATCCTTGGTGCTACTTCCGGCGACACCGGTTCTGCTGCCGAATACGCCATGCGCGGCAAGCGCGGCATCCGCGTCTTCATGCTGTCGCCGCATCAGAAGATGAGCCGTTTCCAGACTGCACAGATGTTCAGCCTGCAGGACGAGAACATTCATAACATCGCCATCAAGGGCGTGTTCGATGATGCGCAGGACGTGGTGAAGGCGGTTTCCAACGATCATGCCTTCAAGAAGCAACACAAGATCGGTGCCGTTAATTCCATCAATTGGGCACGGGTTGCTGCGCAGGTCGTGTATTACTTCAAGGGTTATTTCGCGGTCACGCAGGACAACGGCCAGAAGGTCAGCTTTGCCGTGCCTTCCGGCAATTTCGGCAATGTCTGCGCCGGCCATATCGCCCGCATGATGGGCCTGCCGATCGACAAACTGGTGGTGGCCACCAATGAAAATGACGTGCTGGACGAGTTCTTCAAGACCGGGGTTTATCGTCCTCGCGGCTCAGCCAATACCTATCACACCTCCAGCCCTTCCATGGACATTAGCAAGGCCTCCAATTTCGAGCGCTTCGTGTTTGATCTGGTCGGCCGCGATAGTGCCAAGGTGCGTGAATTGTGGAGCAAGGTGGATGCGGGCGGCGCCTTCGATCTGAAACAGGACGGCCTGTTCGACAAGGTCAAGGATTACGGCTTTGTCTCCGGCAGCAGCAATCATGCGAACCGCATGCAGATTATCCGTGCGACCAAAGAAAAATATGACGTCACCCTCGATACGCATACTGCAGATGGTCTGAAGGTCGCGCTTGAGTGCCGTGAGTCGGGCGTTCCGATGGTGGTGCTGGAAACTGCATTGCCGGCAAAATTTGAAGACGCGATTGTAGAAGCTCTGGGACAGAAGCCGGAGCGGCCGGCTGACTTGGCAGGCCTCGAGGATCTGCCTCAGCGTTTCGTCGTCATGGATGCCGACGTTAACGCCATCAAGCAGTTTATTGTCGAACACAGCTGAAAGGAATCTGCCATGAAGGTCTATCACGACTTGTTGCGTCATGTGCTGGAGCACGGCCACAAGAAAGAAGACCGGACTGGCACCGGCACCCTTTCTGTGTTCGGCTATCAGATGCGTTTCAACCTGGCTGATGGCTTTCCGCTGTTGACCACCAAGAAAGTGCATCTGAAGTCCATCATTCATGAGCTGTTATGGTTTCTGCAGGGCAGCACCAACATTGCTTATCTTAAGGAAAATGGCGTCACCATCTGGGATGAATGGGCCGACGCGGAAGGTAACCTAGGCCCGGTTTATGGCTATCAGTGGCGCAACTGGCCAAAGCCGGACGGCACGCATATCGACCAGATCGCGCAAGTGGTCAATGCCATCAAAAACACGCCGGATTCCCGCCGTTTGATCGTTTCAGCCTGGAATGTGGCCGATGTCGACAAGATGAAGCTGCCGCCATGTCATGCCTTCTTTCAGTTCTATGTGGCAGACGGGAAACTCTCTTGTCAGCTTTACCAGCGCAGCGCCGACATCTTTCTTGGCGTGCCCTTCAATATCGCCTCCTATGCCTTGCTCACCATGATGGTGGCGCAAGTATGCGACCTGCAGCCTGGTGATTTTGTTCACACCTTGGGCGATGCGCACATTTATCTGAACCATCTGGATCAGGTCAACGAACAGCTGTCACGGGAGCCTCGTGCATTGCCTATCATGCGCATCAATCCGCAAGTCACCGATATCTTCGGTTTCAAGTTCGAAGATTTCACGCTGGAACAATACGATCCCTATCCCGCCATCAAGGCGCCAGTCGCAGTCTAGTTTTTATTCATTCTTGGCCTGATGACTCAATGCTCATCAGGCAGCTTGTCTCGTTCCAATTTATTGGTTGTAAGCAGCCACAGCGGTTGTCAGCAACCGGGTTTGCGCCGTCGTTCATAAAAATATCATTAATAAACAATGGGTTGTATTCATTCTTGTAAGGGCATGAATATTGCCAGTATTAAACTGCAATCTTTCAATTCTTCTCTCGGGAGTTTCTCCCATTTTGGTTTGTGTGGAAATCTCTACAATGAATAGCTTTTTGAAGAAGCTGTTGAATATGAGTCTGACGGTCCGCCTGAATTTGATGATCACAATGTTGTTGTTCATCGTGATTTCCATAGGCGCTGTATTGTCGATCCAGAGTGCACGTGAAGATGTGCGTGCTGAAGTACTGTCTACGGCTTCGTTGGCATCACATCTGCTTGATGCCGAAATTCTGCACTATACCTCTGATTACGCTTGGCTCAATGGCGCTGATCGAAACAAGGCTTCCATCTTCAGACTGGAGTCATTGGCTGATATCCGTCATTTGAAGATCGAGTTTTATGACCGGTTCGGCAGACTGAGGGACAGTAATCGTGAACAACAGGTAGATAGGGAAAATGCACCTCCGGCGTGGTTTGTAAAGCTGATGGACGTAACTACATCGGATGGTACTGAGGTCAGACGTGTGATTTACGCGAGCGGCAGGGCTATAGGTGAATTGGTGATTACGCCTGACAGTTCTTTCGAGATCGAGGAAATATGGAACGATACGCAAGGCTTGTTATGGTTGGTGGCAATCTTCTTCGTGGCAGTGAATGCCATGGTTTACTGGGCGCTGAAGAAGGCGTTGCAACCGGTCGGTAGTGTGGTCAATGCCTTGAATGCACTGGAAGAGGGAGATCTTGATGCCAGGCTTCCTCAGTTCGAGTTGCCGGAACTCGCCGGCCTGAGTATCAAATTCAATGCAATGGCACAGACCCTGCAGCAGAGTATCAAAAGCAATCACCGCCTGACCCAGAAGATTATTCGCGTGCAGGAAGATGAACGAAAAAGTCTGGCGCGCGAGTTGCACGATGAAATTGGCCAATGCATGACCGCCATTAATGTCGATGCCATGGCGATTGCCAACAGCCGGGATTTGACGGCTGCCAAGAGAAGTGCGAATGCGATTTCCGATGTCTCGATGCAGATCCTCGATATGGTGCATAACATGCTGCAGCGCCTGCGCCCCGGGGTGCTGGACGAACTTGGCCTGTCCATCGCGCTGGATGAATATGTCTATGGCTGGCGTGAACGCAACACCGGCATTTCCAGTTGCATCAGCATTGCCAAGGATATGGGCGAGATAGATGACGAGGTCGCACTGGCCGCTTATCGCATCATCCAGGAATCCCTCACCAATATCACTCGTCATGCTGATGCGCGGCGTATGACATTGTCTGTCGTTCGCGAAAAAGATGAGCTTGTGATCGATGTTGTGGATGATGGTATCGGGTTTGATCTGGTGAGTTTCGGTGGTTACGGTCTTGCCGGCATGCGTGAACGGGTGGAAGGCTTGGGCGGTTCTTTCAGTCTGACGACAGCTCCGGATAAAGGCACAAGAATTTCAGTACGACTTCCAATTCACATAGAAGAAACATTATGACGAATCCCTATCGCATTATGTTGGCGGACGACCACGCTGTGGTCCGGTCCGGTCTGCGTCGCCTGCTGGAACAGGATAGCAGTGTACTGGTTGTTGCCGAGGCCAGTACCGGCGAGCAGGCCTATCAGATGTATGGAGAATGCAAGCCGGACGTTGTTGTCATGGATATGTCGATGCCCGGCATGGGTGGACTAGAGGCCTTGCGTAGAATTCTGTCGCGATATCCGGCAGCCAGGGTTGTTATTTTTTCCATGCATGAGAATGCTGCTTTTGCGACCCAGGCTCTCAGTGCTGGTGCCAAGGGTTATATCGCGAAGTCTGGTGTAGCCGGTGATCTTCTCA
>JAEWTK010000007.1 GCA_023459535.1 Pseudomonadota bacterium | reverse complement strand
GTGCGTCAATGGCAGGAGTTCTTCTATGAGAACCGCTATTCGGAATCTTATATGGACAGCCTGCCGGACTTCGTCAAGCTGGCCGAATCCTACGGCCATGTCGGCATGAATATTGTCAACCCGGGTGATGTGGAAGGTGCACTAAAAGAAGCCTTCGACATGAAAGACCGCTTTGTTTTCATGAACTTCATTACAGACCAGAAGGAAAACGTATTCCCCATGGTGCCAAACGGCAAGGGCTTGTCGGAAATGATACTGGCAGGGGACGAATAATATGAAACATATCATTTCTCTGCTGATGGAAAACGAATCCGGCGCACTGTCACGCGTCGCTGGCCTGTTCTCGGCACGTGCCTACAATATTGAATCTCTGACCGTGGCGCCCACCGAAGATGCCACGCTGTCACGCATGACCATCGTCACTTCCGGATCGGAGGACGTGATCGAGCAGATCATCAAACAGCTCAACAAGCTGGTCGATGTGGTCAAGGTGCTGGACCTGAATGACGGGCGTTATATCGAACGCGAGCTGATGCTGGTCAAGGTCAAGGCAACCGGCATTTTTCGCGATGAAATGAAACGGATGTGCGACATCTTCCGCGGCAGGATCATCGATGTGGCGGATGGCAGCTACACGATTGAGGTCACCGGCTCCAGCTCCAAGCTGGACGCCTTCCTGGAAGCACTGGACAAAAGCGCTATTCTGGAAACCGTTCGAACCGGCGCTTCCGGCATTGGTCGCGGCGACCGGATTCTCAAAGTATAGAACCACCATTATTTTTAAAGATTGAACTAAGGAAACCCCATGAAAGTTTATTACGACAAAGACGCAGACCTTTCCATCATCAAGAAGCTGAATGTGACCATCGTCGGCTATGGCTCACAAGGTCACGCCCATGCGCAAAACCTGAAGGACTCCGGCGTCAGCGTGACTGTCGGCCTGCGCAAGAACGGCAGCTCCTGGGCCAAGGCCGAGAACGCCGGTCACAAGGTGGCAGAAATCGGCGATGCTGTAAAAAATGCCGATGTTGTCATGATTCTGCTGCCAGACGAAAACATGGCCAGCATCTACGAAGCCGAAGTCGCCCCCAACCTGAAAAAAGGTGCTGCACTTGCCTTCGCCCACGGCTTCAACATCCATTACAACCAGATCGTGCCAAGCAAGGATGTCGACGTCATCATGATCGCCCCTAAAGGCCCGGGCCACACCGTGCGTTCCGAATACCTCAAGGGCGGCGGCGTACCATCACTGATCGCTGTCTATCAGGACGCTTCCGGCAAAGCCAAGGACATCGCCCTGTCCTACGCTGCAGCCAACGGCGGCACCAAGGGTGGCGTCATTGAGACCGACTTCCGCGAAGAAACCGAAACCGACCTGTTCGGCGAACAGGCTGTGCTCTGCGGCGGCGCTGTCGAACTGGTCAAGGCCGGTTTCGAAACTTTGGTTGAAGCCGGCTATGCACCGGAAATGGCTTACTTCGAATGCCTGCACGAACTGAAGCTGATCGTTGACCTCATGTACGAAGGCGGCATCGCCAACATGAACTACTCCATCTCCAACAATGCCGAATACGGCGAATACGTCACTGGCCCGCAAGTCATCAATGACGAATCCCGTTGGGCCATGAAGGAAGCCTTGAAGTCCATCCAGAACGGCGAATACGCGAAGAAATTCATTCTGGAAGGCCGTACCGGCTATCCGGAAATGACCGCACGTCGCCGCCTGAACGCAGCGCACCCGATCGAACAGGTCGGCGGCAAGCTGCGCTCCATGATGCCCTGGATCGCCAAAAACAAACTGGTCGACCAATCCAAGAATTAATCTGTAGGCATCAAAACAAAAGGGCAAGACGTCTCACGTCCTGCCCTTTTTTTATCAGCTAGGCACCCCATATAATGCATTACCCGCTATTTTCCGTTCGAGGCTCTTGTGCATAAACGTCTTGCCGTCATCATCCAGTATTGCCTGCCGAAGCAGGTCATCACCATTCTTGCCGGGAAATTCGCCAATGCAAGAGCTGGCCGGTTAACGACAGCGGTCATTCGCTGGTTCGTTGGCCGCTACAGCGTCAACATGGCGGAAGCGGCTGAACCTGACATCGGCAGCTACGCATCCTTTAACGACTTCTTCACCCGCGCCCTGCGCGCAGATGCAAGACCCATCGCCGATGCGGATTTCATTTGCCCGGTGGATGGCGCCATCAGTCAGTTCGGCACTATCAAAAGCGGGCAAATATTCCAGGCCAAGGGACATCAGTATTCCGCTGCCGCTCTGATTGCAGGCGACACAGCATTGGCGGAAAAATTCAGGGACGGCAGTTTCGCTACACTATATTTAAGCCCTCGGGATTACCATCGAATCCACATGCCCTGCGACGGCCAACTGAAGAGCATGCATTACGTGCCGGGCGACCTGTTCTCGGTGAATCCGGCAACCGCAGCAGGCGTACCGGGCCTGTTCGCGCGCAATGAACGCGTCGTCTGTGAATTTGAATCAGAAGCCATCGGCAGCTTTGTGCTGGTACTGGTCGGCGCCACCATCGTCGGCAGCATGGCGACCACCTGGCATGGTGTCGTCAATCCGCCACGGTCAGGAGCCGTACGAAGCTGGCGTTATGATGAAC
>JAEWTK010000006.1 GCA_023459535.1 Pseudomonadota bacterium | reverse complement strand
GCGAAGACACGGTCTCGGTGATGGATGTACAGGCCAGAAAAGTCATTGCAACCATTGATGTGGATGGTTTCCCCGAAGGAATTTCGTTCGACGCCAAGCACCAGCGTGTCTATGCCGCCAGTTGGATGGATAACGCTGTCTCGGTCATCGATGCCAAAACCAATCGCAAGATAAAGAGTATTGCCACCGGCTCACAGAGCCGTTCATTCGGCCAATTCATTGGCTATCCTGTTCAACCATAAAGAGGAAATCGTTATGAAACTTAAACATTTGTTAGCAGTATCCACATTAAGTCTGATGGCAGTTCAAGCTAGCGCGGCTATTGCGCCCAGCCAGCAGAAAGTCATCAAGGAAGTGACCATTCAGGCTGAGCCGGCAAAGGTCTGGGATTTGATCAAGGAGTTCGGTGCGATCCATCAATGGCACCCCGCAGTGTCCAGTACGAAGTTGGAGATGAGAAAGGACGATAGCGGTGCTGATGTGCAGCATCGTCTGCTGACGCTCAAGGATGGCGGAACGATACTTGAGAAATTGGTAGGGGCTTCTGATGCAGACATGAAGCTGGAATATCGTATCGTGGAAGGCGTGCTACCGGTCAGTAGTTATCGCGCCATCATGCAGGTCAAGGCAGGCGCAGAACCGAGCCAGACTGTGGTGACCTGGACCGGGCGCTTCTACAACAAGGCATATGCCGTGGATGCGCCCAAAGGTGAAGACAATGCGACCGCCATCGCCGCAGTGGAAGGCGTATACGACGCTGGGCTGGCCGGGTTGAAGACCGTGCTGGAGGCGAAGTAATAATGTCGGTTCATGGAAAGGGTAAGCGCAATATGAGAAGTATTCTGGCAATTGCAGCAGCATTGTTAACACCGGCTCTGGCCATGGCACATGGCCCCAGCCCGCAGAAAATCGTGAAGGAAGTGGTGATCAAGGCAGAGTCTGCCAAAGTCTGGGCTGCATTAACGGACTTTGGTGCGATCGCGCAATGGCATGGCGACGTCGCCGAAATCAAGGTGGAAGATCGCAAGGATAATGAAAGTGAAGCAGTGCTGACACACCGGACTGTGACGTTCAAGGACGGGCTTTACATTGTCGAGAAGCTGAGAGAAGCGAAAGCCGAGGAGTTCAAACTGGATTACAAGATGGTGGAAGGCACGGTGCCGGTCAGCAATTATCGGGCGGTGATGCAGGTAAAACCAGGTCCGGGAGAGGGGGAGTCCACGCTGACATGGACTGGTCGTTTTTACAATATGGCCAATAGCATGGAAGCCCCACCGGGGCAGGACAACCCGACCGCAGTCGCGGCCATCAACAAGATTTACGATGCAGGTCTGGCTGGCCTCAAGCGTTATCTTGAAAAGTAATGAGGCGACGATTGGTGGATGGGAAAAACTCCCATAACAATTCGGGAATATCGGCCTAGTGCCTCATTCCTTAACTCCTTAAGATGGCATCTACCCTTCAATTTGCGGCTGGCTTTACAACTTAGCCAATAACCATCTCTTGATGTGTGTCTCCATAGCTCAGCCAGGCACTGCAAGGTGTCTGGTTTTTTTTTCAAAAATTAAGGAATCACGATGAAATTCAATCCGAGCCATGCAATTCTGACAGGTGTATTTTCCCTATTTTTTCATCAGGCCATTGCCGCACCATTAGCCTATGTGCCGAATGAGAAGGATGGCACGATATCCGTGATTGACACTGGTGTAGACAAGATTGTCGATATTCTTCCCAAAGGCGGCAACCTGGGCAAAAGAATCCAGGCTGCGACGCTGGATGCCAGCGGCCAATATCTTTATGTGGTGGTTCGTGATGACAATGCCGTGGCCAAGCTGGATCTGGCAACAGGCAAGGAACTCTCTCGTGTATTCGTAGGCGATGAACCGGAAGGCATCAAGATATCTCCTGATGGCAAGATTTTGGCTTCCTGCCTGGAAGAGGAACATGCGGTTTCCTTCATTGATTTGAACACTTTCAAGTTGGTGCAGACTTCAAAAACTCAGGGAAAAAATCCTGAGCATTGCGTATACAGCCCGGATGGAAAGTGGCTGATCGCCAGTAACGAGAAAAGCGGCGATCTGGATATCTTCGATGCGGCCACTAAGCAATCGGTTCATCTTATCAAGGGCAGCAAGCACCCAAGAGGTATTGGCTTCCTGCCGGATGGCAAGCTGTTCTATGTGGCCAACGAAGCCGGCAATCAAGTGGAAGTGATTAGTGTGGGGGACTGGAGGGTGATTGAACGAATCAAGGTTGGCGTGCGATCAAATGGCGTGACTGTTTCGCCGGATGGTGGCAGGGTTTATATCAGTAATGGTGGTGAAAAATCGGTCAGCGTGATCGACACCCAATCCAATAAGGTCGTTAAAACCATCAAGGTAGGTGAGCGTCCATGGAATATGGCATTGACCCCGGATGGTAAAAAACTTTATGTTGCCAATGGCAGGTCCAATTCGGTTTCGGTGATTGATACTGTCAAGCTTGAACATCTGGTTGATATACCTGTTGGCTCGTTCCCATGGGGTGTCATGATTCACTGATTGCTGAAAAATTCTTAATACGTACCCAAAGAGTGTTATGACTATCAGGCTAAATTGGCGGAAGTTATGGCGCTCTTTGCTTGTAGTGATCACCTATTTTGCCGTTGGCTCACTAGCACATGCAGATGTTATTGGTGATGAGATATGGCCGGTAATACATGAAGCTTTTTTTGCAGGTAAAACCATAGAGGATGGAAGTCAGCTGATTCAGATTACGGCGCCGGCTGTCGCTGAAGATGCTGGCCTCGTGCCGATCTCAGTTGAAATCGATACCCTCCATTCATATGCATTGCAGGTTGCCAAGGTTTATCTGATTGCTGATGCAAATCCTGTGCAACTGACTGCCATCTTTCATTTTCCCAAGAATAAACAACCGATCCATTTTTCGACCAGAGTCCGTCTGGAAAAGAGTTCTTATATGCGAGCCATTGCAGAAACCAGAAATGGCAGGTACTACATGCATAAAGTCAGGATTAAAACGCCAGGCGGCGGCTGTGGCGGAGGCATCGGCTCTAATGAAGCGCAATTGAGAGCGGAAGCGGGAAGAATGAAAGTCCAGTTGGCTGATCCTGTCCGTTACGGAGAGGTCAATACACTCAGCTTTAACATTAAACATCCAATGCGGACCGGGTTCGAGCGGACGGTTTATGGCTATTATGCAAAGCCATACTTTATCAAGCGTCTCGATTTCATGCTGGATAATGCGCCTTTGATGTCCGTCGATGTAGGTGTCGGCATCAGCGCAAATCCCTATATCCGATTCGATTTTATTCCGTCCGGACCAGCTACGATTGATATCCTGGCTCAGGATAATGAGGATCGACATTATCAGCAGGAAATCCGGGTTCCCTGACTATGCGTGTTCGGGATGGCACTGTTGTGACGCTGTAAAGTGCTCAATGTTGTTCTCCGGGAAGCCTCAGTGAACAGCCCATCGGTGTTGTGCATCGACCCTTGTGACAATATGCGTCTGGTGTAATCGGCCGTTTGTGGTTTTGTCGGGCTTGCCGCTTCCTGTTGAATTTTTGGCCGATTTTCGTGTATCAGTTAGGGCTTGATTGAGTTGATGCTGTATAAAGTCCAGTGCTGATCACCAGCACGCGTAGATGAGCAGCCAAGTGGAACAGGGGCTTGTCCTGGTAGCAGGACGTGTTTGGTGTGATCCGGCGTTTGCACGTTCATAAACCAGCGATCCACCCAGACTTCAAAAGCGGTTTCCGTATCTGAATTCATTAATGCGATGAGTTTGCCATCCTTCTGTGCGCAGTCGGCATCTTCCAACTCAATCAGGCTGACCTGGTGCGTATGGTCGCCTTTTGTAACTTCCTCCGCTATCCCGATTTGGCAAAATGCCAGGAGGCCGCTCAATAGAACATGGGTTATTGCGCGTGCTTGCATGCTTTTTAATGTGGTCATGTGGATAGGAACGGCTGTCGGGTAAGGTTTAAGGGCATCAGAACGGCAAAAACTCATCAATT
>JAEWTK010000005.1 GCA_023459535.1 Pseudomonadota bacterium | reverse complement strand
CCCTGGAAGCGCGCCTACTCCTGCAGAAAACCCTCAACGTCAGTCACGCCTGGCTGCTGACACATGAAGATGACACGCTACCAGACGAGGCTGCCAGAACATTCGAAGACAAATTACAGCGCCGACTGCGCGGCGAACCTGTCGCTTACATTGTCGGCCATCGCGAATTCTATGGGCTCAATCTGGCCGTCAGTCCGGACACCCTGATCCCGCGACCGGACACGGAAACGCTGGTCGAGGCTGCACTCAAAAGGATTCCGCCACATCAATCCTGCAAAGTGCTGGACCTCGGCACCGGCACCGGCGCCATCGCGCTGGCCATTGCCAGCCAGCGGCCTGATGCCGAACTGACTGCCGTCGATTTTTCGGAGAAAGCCCTGAACGTCGCATCCGGCAACGCAACACAACTGAACATCAGGAATGTGCGGTTTTTACAAAGTGACTGGTTCTCGAATCTGGGCGGTGAGACTTTCGACATCATCGTCAGCAATCCGCCCTACATCGCAGCAGAGGACCTACATCTTACGCAAGGTGATTTGCGCTTCGAGCCGATGAGCGCGCTGGTTTCCGGTCGTGACGGACTGGATGACATCCGACGGATTGTTACCTCCGCCGCTAAACATCTCAATCAAGACGGATGGCTGCTACTGGAACATGGTCACGATCAGGCGGCAGTGGTCGCTGACCTTCTGCATCAACAGCACTTCAGCGAAGTCAGCCACAGCCTTGATCTAGCGAACATCGAGCGAGTAACTTCAGGCCGCCGGATGTAGAGCGGCGCTGACTCAAATGGCTACGCAGGCGAATTGCTGCGTTGCGCGGTACTCACAACCTCGCTGTATAACAGCTATCTCGGCTGCTGTGTGCCGGGCGCCTTGTAACGTCAAGCCGAGCTGCCTTGACAGCCGTCTTGACGGAGACGACCCTTGCGGTTGCACTTCATCCCGCTCACGCATTTACTCAGCGCTTCTCTAGATACTGATTCTTCAACTTGATGTAATGATGCGCCGAATACAGGAAATGGGCGATTTCAGCTTCCGTCAGCGCCCGCACCTTTTTGGCCGGACTACCCAGATAGAGAAAGCCGCTTTCCAGCACCTTGCCCTCCGGCACCAGGCTGCCCGCACCGAGCAACACATTCTTCTGCACGATGACCTTGTCCATGACAATGCTGCCCATGCCGATCAGGCACTCGTCCTCGATGGTGCAGCCATGCAGGATCGCCTTATGACCGATGGTGACGTTATCCCCAATCATCAATGGCGAACCATCCGGGTCCCAGGTCGACTTGTGACTGACATGCAGCACGGACAGATCCTGCACATTACTGCCGGTGCCGATGCGGATGTGATTGACGTCGCCGCGGATAACGGCACCGGGCCAGACCGAGGCATGGTCACCCAGCACCACATCGCCGATGACCGAAGCGCTGGCATGAATATAAACATCCGTGCCGATTTGCGGGGTGATGTCCCGATAAGCTGAGGTATTCGCAATCATAAGCCGTAGTATAATCCCGCCATGTCTGAAACATCATCTGTTGGCATCGTCACTGCGCAAACCGCCCATTTTTCCGAGCCGCTCAAGCTGAAAAGCGGCGAGGTACTGCCTGCCTACGACCTGACCTACGAAACCTACGGCACGCTCAACGCGGACAGATCCAATGCCGTCATGATCTGCCATGCGCTTTCCGGCAACCATCATGTGGCCGGCAAATACGCCGAGACCGACAAATATCCGGGTTGGTGGGATAACCTGATAGGGCCCGGCCGCCCGCTCGATACCAACCGGTTCTTCGTCATCGGCCTCAACAATCTGGGCGGCTGCCATGGCAGCAGCGGACCTTCCAGCATCAATCCGGCCACCGGCAAGCCGTGGGGCGCTGATTTCCCGGTAGTCACGGTCGAAGACTGGGTGGAATCGCAAGCCAGATTGGTCAATCATCTGGGCATAGACCAACTGGCGGCGGTCATCGGCGGCAGCCTCGGCGGCATGCAGGCCTTGCAGTGGACCATGAGCTATCCGGATCGCGTGCGTCACGCGCTGGTCATTGCCTCCGCACCCAACCTGACGGCGCAGAACATGGCCTTCAACGAAGTCGCGCGCCAAGCCATCATGACCGACCCCGAGTTTTACGACGGCCACTATTACGAGCGCAACACTGTACCCAGGCGCGGTCTGCGCATCGCGCGCATGCTGGGCCACATCACCTATCTGTCCGATGATGCCATGGGTGCCAAGTTCGGCCGCAAGCTGCGTGATGGCGAGATCAAGTATGGTTTTGGCGTGGAATTCGAAATGGAGTCCTACCTGCGCTACCAGGGCGACAAGTTCGCCGAGGCGTTCGACGCCAACACCTATCTACGCATGACCCGGGCGCTGGATTATTTCGACCCGGCACTGGAGCACGGTGGCAATCTCTCTGCCGCGCTGGCCGGAGTCAAGGCAAAATTCCTGGTCGTATCCTTCACCAGCGACTGGCGTTTCTCGCCGACCCGTTCGCGCGAGATCATGAAGGCGCTGCTGGATAACGAATGCGCCGTCAGCTATGCCGAAGTGACGGCCGCCCACGGCCACGATGCCTTCCTGATGCCGGATCCGCACTACCACGACATCCTGCGCAACTATCTGCAGAACATACAGACTGAGGGCAGAGAATGAACGCCACGCAGAATTTGGAAAAAATCCCAGAATATCGACAAGATTTTGCGATTATCGCAAATTGGCTGAAATTCGGCTGCAAGGCGCTGGACCTCGGTTGCGGCGACGGCGAACTACTGCATTTCCTGCAGGGCTCGATGGAGGTACGCGGTTACGGTGTGGAAAAGGACGATGCCAACTGGCTGAGCTGCCTGCAGAACGGCATCAACGTCATCCAGATGGACCTGGAAGCGGGACTATCCGGATTCGAGGCGCAGTCCTTCGATGTGGTGATTCTGTCGCAGACCCTGCAGGCCATGCACAATACCGAGAACATCGTGCAGGAGATGCTGCGCGTCGGCCGCGAGGCCATCGTCACCTTCCCCAATTTCGGCTACTGGCGCAACCGTCTGCAGCTGATGGCCGGGCAGATGCCGGTTTCCCGCGATATTCCCTACCAGTGGTACGACACGCCGAACGTGCACCTATGCACGATCAAGGATTTCGACCAGTTCTGCGAAAATCACAACATTCACGTAAAGGAACGCTTGGTGCTGACTTATGGCCAGCGCATCCAGTTCATGCCCAATCTGCGCGGCAGCCTTGCCATGTACCGCCTCGGCCGCAAATAGCCGCGACTTTTTCTTAAAATAGGCGGTACAGTGCCACCAGACCGAAACCTGCAATCAGCAGTCCGCTCAGCCGCCTGAACCACAAATTCTGCAGCAGGTATTTCAATCGCACAGCCGTCATGCCCATCGCCAGTAGCGTCGGCAGCGTGCCCAAACCGAATGCCAGCATCAGCAGCCCGCCCTGCCAGGGGTTGCCCCTGGCGCCCGCCGCCACCAGCACACTGTAGCCCAGGCCGCAGGGCAACCAGCCCCAGAGCACACCGAGCAGTAGCGATTGCGGCAGCGTTCTGACCGGCAGCAGACGTTTCGAGTAAGGCTGCAGATGCTGCCAGAGCCTGCCGCCCAACGCTTCCAACCGCGTCAGCACGCGCCAGATACCGGCCAAGTACAACCCTAGCAGCACCAGCATCAGACTGGCCAATGCATACAAAACCTTCTCCACCGGCAACACATGTTCGAGAAAGAAACTGGAGGCGCCGACGGCACCAGCGATGATGCCCGCCAGCGTATAACTGCCGATACGGCCAAGGTTATAGGCAAGCACGAACGGAAGCTTGGGCTTGCTACCGGGCAAGGTCATCGTGACAGCACCAACAATGCCGCCGCACATGCCGATGCAATGTCCGCCACCCAGCAGTCCGACCAGAAATGCGGCAGTCAGGGAAAACTCAAGCACGACCCATGGCCTCTACGCTGCGACGCATGAGAAACAATAACAGCAGACCCGGCAAGGCAATCAGAAATGTGAAACCGAAGAAGGTAGTCCAACCTATGGATTCGACCATATAGCCGGAAGCCGGTCCGACATAGACGCGGCCAACAGCGGCCAAGGCAGACAACAGCGCGAACTGGCTGGCAGTGAAGCGTTTGTCGCACATGCCCATCAGCAACGCGACAAAGGCTGCAGTGCCCATGCCGCCGGCAAGATTCTCGAAACCGACTGCGAGCACCATGACCGCGTAATCCTTGCCGATGGCAGCCAGCCACATGAAGGTCAGGTTGGAGATCGCCTGCAGAATGCCGAACATCAGCAACGATCTGAACAAACCCAGTCGCGCCATCAATATACCGCCGAAGACCACGCCGACCAGTGTCGCGGCCAGACCCATTCCCTTGTTGATGGCACCGACCTCTGTCGGCGTGAAATCAACACCGCGAATCAGAAATGCCGTCGTCAGCGAACCGGCAAAGGCATCGCCCAGCTTGTACAGCACGATGAGCAGCAACAGCCCCCAGGCACCATGTCGCGCAAAG
>JAEWTK010000004.1 GCA_023459535.1 Pseudomonadota bacterium | reverse complement strand
ATTAGCCACAGAGCTCACAGAGTGCACAGAGAAAAACCTACTACTGAACCTTTGATTTAACCGCCAATAAAACGGATAAATCTCATCTCGAACCATCAGCATTTATTCAGATATTTTCCCTCTGTGTTCTCTGTGGCAAGTCAAGTCTGAAGCGCATCGCGCAGTCGATCCCACGCCTTTTCTGGCGGCAGGCCGAATCTCAATGCCGGTACATCCGGAAACAGTCGCACCCAGATGCCTTGTCTTGCCAAGTGCTGATGCCATGCTGCGGCGTCCGGCGTAAGCACGAACTGAAACAGCGCAGTGCCGCCCGCCGGTTGCAGGCCGTATTGCGTGAGCAGGACGGCGAGTCGCCGGCTGTCGTCAAGTAGCTGTTGTCTGGTGCCTTGCTGCCAGACTTGGTCTTCGAGTGCCGTTTTGGCTACATGGCGGCTCGGGCCGGTGACGGACCACGGGCCGATGATCTCCTGCGCCACTTGTAGCATGGCTTCTGCGGCCAGCAGAAAACCGACCCGCGCACCTGCCAGCCCGAAGAATTTGCCGAGCGAGCGTAATACGAACAAACCTTCCTGACCGGCATGCTGTGCGATGCTGCCATCCGGCGTGGCATCCATGAAGGCCTCGTCGACGATGAGCCAGCCGCCGCGCTGTGCCAGTGCGGCGTGCCAGTGCAGCAGTTGCTCCGCCGAAAATCGCGTCCCCGTAGGGTTGTTGGGATTGCAGAGCAATAGCACATCCGCCTGCTGCAGGATGGTGTTATCCGGGCCAGTATCGAATCGCATCACCTCATGCCCGTGGCGTTGCCAAGCTTTGGCGTGTTCCTGATACATCAGCTGCGGCATAGCGACTTTGGCTGGCTTGTTGAAGCGGGTGCCGGCTCTCAATTGAGGCAGTACTTGCAGCGCGGCCTGCGAACCGGCAGTCGGTAATGCAAAGCGGCAGCCGTAGTATGCGCAGGCGGCCTCGACCAGCCCGTCATTTTCCAGCGGCAATCTTTGCCAGGCCTCTGGCGGAATGGCTGTAATCGGGTAGCTAATCGGGTTGATGCCGGTGGAAAGGTCCAGCCAGTCTTCCAGCGCGATGCCGTATTGCTGCGATGCCGCCGCCAGGTTGCCGCCGTGTTCAAGCATGATGGATGCCGACGATCAGTAAAAATACTGCCAGCCAGAGATAGACGCCGTGTCGTACCAGTTTGAGGGCACGTTCGATGTCGGTGGCATGCGGCTGCTTGTCTGAACCCAGTTGTGGACGTTGATGCCATTCGTCCTGATAGCGGGCGGCACCGCCTAGTTTGATGTCCAGCGCTCCGGCTCCTGCAGCCATGACCGGGCCGGCGTTGGGGCTGTCCCACAGCGGCGCCTGACTAGCCCAACAGCGTAATGCGGTGCGGGTCTTGCCGAGCAGGGCATAAGTCAGCGCGGTCAGTCTGGCCGGGATGTAATTCAATACATCATCGAGCCGCGCTGCCGCCCAGCCGAAATAGTAAAGGCGCGGGGTTTTGTAGCCCCACATGGCATCCATGGTGTTTGCCAGCCTGAACAGCAGCGCGCCAGTACCGCCCAGCACGAAGAACCAGAACAGCGCGCCAAACACGCCATCATTGCCATTTTCAAGCACGGATTCGATGGTAGCGGGCACCGGTTCGATGGCGGCGGAGTCGCGGCTCACCATCCAGGATGCGGCGATTCTGGCTTGCGCCTCGTCATGGTTTTCCAGCGCCTGCGCGACAGCACGAGCATGCTGGTGCAGGCTTTTGTGGCCGAGGGCGAAGTAAAGCAGCAGGATGTTGGCGACGATGCCGAAAGGCTGGAGATTGCACAGCCACCAGGCCAGCAAAACGAAGGGGCTGAGCAGCAATAGCAAGGCAAGGCTGCCGGTCAGGCGTTGTATCGTTCCGGCCTGGCGCCGGGCCGGATTCAGCCATGCTTCAAGCCGGTTCGCCAGCCAGCCGAAGCCGACCAGCGGATGATAACGGCGCGGCTCGCCCAGCACGTAATCCAGCGCGACGGCGACGAGGGCCATGGCGGGCATTATGAGATAATCGGGATATGAAAACATTGATGATTCAGGGCACTACATCGGATGCGGGTAAGAGTACGCTCGTTGCTGGAATATGCCGGGTATTGTACCGCAGGGGGGTCAAAGTCGCCCCGTTTAAGCCGCAGAACATGGCCCTGAATTCGGCAGTCACCGTCGACGGCGGCGAGATCGGCCGTGCGCAGGCAGTGCAAGCGCAGGCTTGCGGGCTGGCACCGCATATCGACATGAATCCGGTGTTGCTCAAGCCCAATTCCGATACCGGCTGCCAAGTCATTATTCAGGGCAAGGTGGCCTGCAATCTGGAGGCGACCGATTACCATGCCTACAAGCCGACGGCGATGCGCGCCGTGCTCGACTCCTACCGGCGGCTGGGCGCGCAATACGACTGCATCGTGGTGGAAGGGGCAGGTAGCCCGGCAGAGATCAATCTGCGGCAGAATGACATCGCCAACATGGGCTTTGCTGAAGCGGTGGATTGTCCGGTCATCCTGGTGGCGGACATCGACCGCGGCGGTGTCTTTGCACACATCGTCGGCACGCTGGCATTGCTGTCGGAAAGTGAGCGCAAGCGCGTGATCGGTTTTGTCATTAACCGCTTTCGCGGTGATATCGCGCTGTTGCAATCCGGCCTAGACTGGCTGGAACAAAATACCGGCAAACCGGTACTCGGTGTCCTGCCCTATTTGCACGACTTGCATATCGAAGCGGAGGACGCCGTGCCGCTGCCACCTTCCCCCTGTCAGGGGGAAGGCCGGGATGGGGGTGAACTGTTGGATTGGCATACTTCCAACCCCCACCCCAACCCTCCCCCCGGCAGGGGGAGGGGGTATTCCGTGCTGCGCGTCATCGCGCCAGTTTTTCCGCATATTTCCAACCATACCGACCTTGATGCTCTGCGCCTGCATCCGCAGGTGGATTTCCGCTTCGTCCGCATGGGCGAGGCGATTCCGCCCGCCGATCTCATCATCCTGCCGGGCAGCAAGAACGTGCGCGGCGACCTCATGCAGATGCGCGTCAGCGGCTGGCCGCAGGAGATTGCCCGCCATCTGCGCTATGGCGGCAAGCTGCTGGGTATTTGTGGCGGATTCCAGATGTTGGGCCGTGAGATTCATGATCCGCAGGCGCTGGAAGGCGACGCCGGCAGCAGCGAGGCTTTGGGCTGGCTCGACATGGAAACCACGCTGATGCCGGAAAAACGGCTGGCGCGGGTGCAGGCTAGGCTGGCGTTCGCCGATGCTGATGTCAGCGGCTATGAAATTCACATGGGGGTCAGCAGCGGCGTTGCCTTGAGCCGGCCGGCGCTGCTGGTCGATGGTGCGCCGGAGGGCGCGCTGTCTGAAGATAATCAAATTGCCGGTACCTATCTGCATGGCCTGTTCGACCATACAGAATCGTGTGCGGCCTGGCTGCAATGGGCCGGGCTGGCGTCCGGCGGGCCAGAGTTCGATTACGAGCAGTTGCGTGAAGAAGGACTGGACCGGCTGGCGGACAGCGTCGAACAGTACCTTGATTGGGGCATACTCAAGGCTTATCTGCCCTGATTGCCGACGGTTCTATTTGAGCTTGAGCGGCAAGCCGGCGGCGACAAAATAGACCCGATCGCAAACGGCGGCGACGGCCTGATTCAGCCGCCCCTGTTCGTCCTGAAAACGTCGGTTGATCTCGCCCAGCGGCACGATGCCCATGCCGACTTCGTTGCTGACCAGAATGATTTTCCCCGGCAGGCTTGGCAGCAGTTCGAGCAAGGCCGTACGCTCGGCCTGCCAGCTGGATTCGGCAGGTGGATTGCAGTCGTTGCAGATCCATTGTGCCAGCCACAGCGTCAGGCAGTCGACGATGATGCAGCGCTGTGCTGCGGCGTTGGCTTGCAGTGCCCGCGCCAGATAGTGCGGCTCTTCGGTCAAGGCCCAGTGTGGCGGCCGTCGTTCCTGATGATGGCGGATGCGTTCGGCAAATTCTTCGTCGTAGACCTGGGCCGTGGCGATGTAGGTGACTTCGAGTCCACTGTCATCCGCCAGCCTTTCGGCGCAGGCGCTCTTGCCGGAACGGGCACCGCCCAGAATCAGTGTTGTGCTCATGGTTGTACTGCCCTCTTCCATCGCATGCTAATCCCAATGCTTCCTGAAAGTCTGCGCTGCATTCCAGCGCTGGATGATGGCCTGAAGCTGTGGCAACCCTTCTGTGATCAGTGACGGGCCGGGCTGCAGGATGTCGGCGGATTTGATCTCCTGTACGAAGCCGCTTTGCACCGCCTTGATAGATTTCCAGCCCGGACGCTGCATCAGTTGTTCCGGCTGGAATTTCTTGCCGCACCAGGAGCCGATGATGATATCCGGGTTGCGCCGGATGACCTCATCCGGGTCGGCGATGATGCGGCTTTTTGCGTCCTTGTGCTGCGCCAGTTCGGCGAAGCAGTCGCGGCCGCCGGCAATCTCGATCAGCTCGCTGACCCAGCGGATGCCGCTGATCAGCGGGTCGTTCCACTCCTCGAAATAGACGACGGGTCTGGCCGTAAATTCGCTGGCCATGTCGCGCGCCCGTTCGATTTTTGTCTCCAGATCGGCGACCAGCGCGGTCGCCTTGTCCGTGGCGCCGACCAGGCTGCCGACGGTCATGACCATGTCCAGCATCTGCGCGATTGAGCGCTGGTTGAAGATGTGCACCTCGATTCCGGCGCGCACCAGTTCGGCGGCGATGTCGGCCTGCAGGTTGGAGAAGCCGAGCACGAGGTCGGGGTCCAAGGCCAGAATCTTGTCGATGTTGGCGCTGGTGAATGCTGCGACTTTGGGTTTTTCCTTGCGGGCGATGGCGGGCCGGGTCGTGAAGCCGGAGATGCCGGCGATACGCTGCTGTTCGCCCAGCAGATAGAGCACTTCCGTCGGCTCGGTGGTCAGGCAGACGATGCGCTGCGGATACCTCATTTCTTGTTGTCCCAGCCGTTCTCCAGCACCATGTCCTGCAGCGGCCTTGCCGTCCTCCAGCCGGCTTCGACCAGCATCGGTTCCTTGTAGAAGCTGTTGACGTGGCCGAGGCAGAGGATGGCGACCGGCTTGGCGTCGTCCGGAATGCCGAGCAGTTTTGCCAATTCCTTCGGCTCGAAGATCGACACCCAGCCCATGCCGAGGCCTTCTGCCCGCGCGGCCAGCCACATGTTCTGGATGGCGCAGCTGACCGAGGCCAGGTCCATTTCCGGCAGGGTTCTGCGGCCGAAGATATGCTGTTCGCGTTTGTCGCACAGGGTTGCTACCAGTAGTTCGCCGCAATCGAGGATGCCCTCGACCTTGAGCCGCATGAATTCGGCCATGCGCGCCGTGTTCTCGTATTCGCCGATGGCCTGCGCGGTGCGGATACGCTCAGCATCGACCAAACGGTGAATGTCTTGGCGCAGTGCATGGTCGTTGATACGAATGAAGCGCCAGGGC
>JAEWTK010000003.1 GCA_023459535.1 Pseudomonadota bacterium | reverse complement strand
ACGCAGCTCCTTCCATGACGGCAGCACGCTGGATTCTGCCGATGTAGCGGCGACATACGTTTCATTGCTGGCGCTGAAGGATTCGCCGCACACGGCGGAGTTTGCCAATATCCAGAGCATCAAGGTCGTGGATGAGAACACCGTTGATTTCATTCTGCATGAGGCTGACGATATCTTTCCCTCGCGCCTCATCATCGGCATCCTGCCCGCCGAGAAGGTGGAAGCCGGGCATGACTTCAGCCGGCAGCCGGTCGGCAGCGGGCCTTTGCGTTTCCTTGCCTGGCAGGGCGTGCTGCAACTGGAAAGACTGGCCGACGGCCAGCGCTTCACGCTGCAGGAGGTGAAAGACCCGACCGTGCGCGTACTCAAGTTGCTGCGCGGCGAGGTGGATCTGCTGCAGGGTGACTTGTTGCCGGAGCTGGTGCGCTACCTGAAGCAACAGCCGGAAATCCGCGTCGATGAAGTTAAAGGCTCCAATTTTTCCTATCTCGGTTTCAACCTGCAGGATGCACAGCTGGCCAAGCTGGAAGTCCGTCGCGCCATTGCCCATGCCATCGACCGCGAGGCGCTGTTGCACGAGGTGCTGGTCGGCGGCAGCCGCGAAGCGGGTTCGATTCTGCCGCCCGAGCACTGGGCCGGGCATGATGCCTTGCCGGCTTATGAATATAACCCGGCTCTGGCGCGCGAGTTGTTGCAGCAGGCCGGCGTTGAGCTGCCGTTGAAACTAGCCTACAAGACCTCCACCGATGCTCAGCGCGTCCGGCTTGCGACCGTGCTGCAGGCACAGCTGCGCGAGGTGGGTATCGCGCTGGAAATTCTCAGCCTCGATTGGGGCACGTTCTTCGACGATGTAAAGCATGGTAAATTTCAGCTCTACGGGCTGACCTGGGTCGGTATCCGCACACCGGAGATCTACCGTCTGGCGTTCCATAGCGAATCCGTGCCGCCCAAGGGCGCCAATCGCGGCCGGTTTCAGGACGCAGTGACCGACCAATTGATAGCGCAGGGCGATTGGCGCGCGGTCAGCGAGCGCGTGCATACCATGCTGCCGTATGTGCCGCTCTGGTATGAAGGGCAGTTCGTCGCCACGCGCAGCAATATCAGCGATTATCAGGTCAAGGCCGATGGCAGCTGGGACGGGTTGGCAACGGTGAAGAAAACAGTCGAAAAGAAGCGGTGAAACAGCAACCATGAAACTGAACACCAACATTCCAATGGCATTAAACAGAGCTAAGGTGAGATTGCGGGTTTTCTCTGTGCCCTCTGTGAACTCTGTGGCTAAAGGTTTTGCTGGGGTGGTTCCAGGCAGATGACCAGCAACCAACCAACCATGCGCATTGAAATCTCGATTGCCGACCAGCAGCTCCGCCTGCTGAATGCGCAAGGTGAGGTTGTCGCCAGTTATGTCGTCTCCACCGCCTTGAACGGGGCGGGTGAGCAGAAGGACAGCGGATGCACACCGCGTGGCGTACATGTGGTACGCGCCAAGATTGGCGACGACGCGCCCGTCAACAGTGTCTTTGTCGGCCGTCGCGCCACCGGCGAGATTTGGTCGCCCGAACTGGCGGCTCAACATCCCGACCGCGACTGGATTTTGACGCGTATCCTCTGGCTCTCCGGCAAGGAACCGGGCTTCAACCGCCTAGCCGATGTCGACAGCATGCAGCGCTATATCTACATCCACGGCACGCCGGACGACCAGCCCATGGGCGTGCCTTGCTCGCATGGCTGCGTGCGCATGCGCAATCAGGATGTTCTGGCATTGTTTGATGCCGTGCCGGTCGGTACGCCGGTACATATCCTCGAATCCGGCTTTACGGAAACACAACGTGCTTAAGCGGCTGTTCGGCGTCGTGCCGGTGGTGTTCGGCGTCCTGCTGCTGACCTTTCTGCTGGTGCATCTGGTGCCGGGCGATCCGGTCGAGGTCATGCTGGGCGAATCCGCCAGTAGTGCCGACCGCAGCCAGTTGCGCGCCGAGCTTGGCTTGGATAACCCCTTGCCTGTGCAGTTCGCCAACTATCTGTCACGCCTGGCGCAGGGCGATTTCGGCAACTCCATCCATAGCCGCGAGCCGGTGTCTGCCATGCTCGCGGAACGCCTGCCGGCCACCATCCGGCTGGCATTACTGGCGTTGGCCATCGCCATCGCCATCGGCCTGCCGCTCGGCATTATCGCGGCCTTGCGCGCCAACCACTGGCCGGACCGCATCGCCACGCTGAGCAGTCTGACTTTCTCCGCCATGCCGCATTTCTGGCTGGGGCCTTTGCTCATGATGGTCTTCGCGCTCTGGCTCGGCTGGCTGCCGGTGAGCGGTATGGAGTCTTCAGCCTCCATCGTGTTACCGGCGCTGACCCTGGGGTTCGGCCTCAGCGCCATTCTCACGCGCATGACGCGCGCCAGCCTGCTGGAAGTGCTGAACGAGGACTTCGTCCGTACCGCGCGGGCCAAGGGTTTGCAGGAGCATCAGGTGATACTGGGACATGCCCTGCGTGCGGCGCTGTTGCCTGTAGTCACCATTCTCGGCCTGCAGCTGGGTGGCCTGCTGGCAGGTACGGTCATCACCGAGACGGTATTCGGCTGGGACGGCATCGGCCGCCTGTTGGTGGAATCGATCGAGAAGCGCGACTACCCGGTGACACAGGCCTGCGTGCTGGTGATTGCGCTGATCTATGTGCTGGTCAACTTGTGCACCGATCTGCTTTATGCCCAACTCGATCCGCGGGTGCGCTACAGCAGATGAGCGAGGCGCGATGAAAAGCTGGCCGGTTTACGTCCTCGCGTTCTGGCTCTGTGCCGTGGTACTCGCTGCAGGCTTTGATCTGGCACCGGACGCCATCCGGCTCGAGTCCATTCTGCACGGCCCCGGTTCCTCCGCCTGGCTCGGTAATGATGACCTCGGCCGTAATATATTGAGCCGCATCCTCGCCGGTGCACAGGTTTCCATGACGGTTGCCGTGCTTGTGACGGTGATTACCTTGAGCTTTGGCGTGACGGTCGGGCTGATTGCCGGCTATTTCGGCGGCTGGGTCGACCGCCTGCTGATGCAGATTACGGATGTCTTTCTTGCCTTCCCCGGCATCCTGCTCGCGATTGCCTTTGCCGCCGTGCTCGGGCCGGGCCTGAACAACCTGATACTGGCCTTGTGCCTGACTTCCTGGGTCGGTTACGCGCGCCTCACACGGGCGCAGGCGCTGTCATTGCGCGGTCGTCAGCATGTGCAGGCCGCAGAATCGCTGGGTGCCGGCACACCACGCATCATGCTCAGGCACATGCTGTCTTTGCTGACAGCGCCGCTGGTGGTTGAGGCCACCTACAGTATCGCCGGGCTGGTGATCGCCGAGGCCAGCCTGTCTTTCCTTGGGCTGGGTATACAGGCGCCGCAGGCTTCATGGGGTTCCATGCTGCGCGATGGCGTGCGTTACATGCTGGTGGCACCGCATTATGTGCTGGCCGTAGGCTTGAGCCTGATGTCGCTGGTGTTGGCAGTCAACGTGCTGGGCGATAAACTGCGCGATGCGCTGGATGTGAAACGCTGAATGAAATATCACAAACACGGGTTTTTCTCTGTGCTCTTTGTGAACTATGTGGCTGAATTTTGAAAGGTTGAAAATGTCGCTTGGTCCCGTCATGCTGGATGTCGAAGGTACCGAACTCAATGCGGACGATATCCGCCGCCTGCGGCATCCGCTGGTCGGCGGCGTCATCCTGTTCGCGCGTAATTTCACCTCCTGCGTGCAGTTAAAGGCGCTGACTGAAGCGATCCATGAAGTGCGCAAGCCGCCGCTGCTGATCGCGGTCGACCATGAAGGCGGCCGCGTGCAGCGCTTCCGCGAGGGTTTTACCCGCATTCCGCCGATGCGTGAGTTCGGCAAGTTGTGGGATGAGCATCCGAAAAAGGCACGTCAGCTGGCGGAAGAGGCGGGCTGGATACTGGCGGCCGAACTGCGCGCCTATGGCATCGATTTCAGCTTCACGCCGGTGCTGGACATGGATTACGGCGAAAGCCAGGTGATCGGCGACCGCGCTTTCCACCGTGACCCGCAGGCGATCAAGGAGCTGGCCTTCGCACTGATGCAGGGCCTGAAGCGCGGCGGTATGGCTGCAGTCGGCAAACATTTCCCCGGCCATGGTTTCGTCGTCGCCGACTCGCACGTGGCGATCCCGGTCGATGAGCGCAGTTTCGACGAGATCGCGCAGAACGACATGCAGACTTTCAAGCAGCTGATCGATGACGGTATTCAGGCCATCATGCCGGCGCATGTGATCTATCCGGCCGTCGATGATAAACCGGCGGGCTTTTCCGAACGCTGGCTGCAGAAGATCCTGCGTCAGCGGCTGGAGTTCAACGGCGTCATTTTCAGCGACGACCTGTCGATGGAAGGTGCCGTGGTGGCCGGCAATGTCACGCAGCGAGCCATGGCGGCACTGCAGGCCGGTTGCGACATGGTGCTGCTGTGCAACAAGCCGGATCTGGCCGACGAACTACTTGCAAACCTGCAATGGCAAATCTCTGCGCAAAGCCTGGCGCGTCTTGCCCGCATGCACGGTGCACGCAAGCCGGCGAGCATGGTGGCGCTGCACGAGAATGCGGATTTCGTGCAGGCGGTGCATGCTGTCGGTAATGTCGGCAAGCAGGAGGGCAATCTGCCCTTTGCCTGAGGCATTCTGCGGCAAGGGGATAGTCTTTTTGATATTGATGCCGAAAAGCCCGTGTTTCAAGGAAATGTTGCCGATTTCAGTTGAAACTTAAAGCGCTTTTCTATAGTCTTAGCCCTGAGTTTCAACCAAAGAGGAAATCTTTACGATGCAATCCAATTATCAAGTCGCAAGTACGCAAACCCTGTCGCCAGCCGCCCACAAGGTGCTGCGCAATACCTACATGATGCTCGGCCTGACCATGGTGCCTACCGTCATTGGCGCCTTGATCGGCATGAGCATCGATTTCTCTTTTGCCGCAGGCAGCCCGATCATTTTCGCGCTGGTTTCGCTGGCCGTGATCTATGGCATGTTCTTCGCCGTATCCGCCAACCGCAATAACAGCATGGGCGTGGTCTTTCTGCTCGGCCTGACCTTCATCATGGGCGCGTTGCTCGGCCCTATCCTGCAAGTCGCGTTGAGCTTGCGTAACGGCGGAGAACTGGTCGGCCTTGCCGCAGGCGGTACCGGCATCATCTTCCTGACGCTGTCCGCCATCGCCAGCACCACCAAGCGCGATTTCAGCTTCATGGGCAACTTCCTGCTGGTCGGCATCATCCTGCTGATCGTCGCTTCGCTGGCCAACCTGTTCTTCCAGATTCCGGCGCTGTCACTGGCATTGTCCGGCGTTGCCGTACTGCTGTTCTCCGGTTTCATCCTCTACGATGTTAACCGCATCGTACACGGTGGTGAGACCAACTACGTGATGGCAACCCTGTCGCTCTACATCAGCGTTTATCAGCTGTTCACCAACCTGCTGCATCTGTTGATGGCATTTGCTGGCGATAGAGAATAATCGGTTTGCCTGAATGGAAAAGCCCCGCGATGCGGGGCTTTTTGTTTTTGCCACAGAGGACACAGAGCTCACAGAGAAACCCCATGAGTCGTTCAGAGCATGGTTTCAATTGGTATCTCCTGAGTATCTGTGTTTGTGCTGATTTGCACTCTGTGTGCTCTGTGATCTCTGTGGCTAATACGAATTTACTGCGGTTTCCCAGACTTCCTGCGGCTCGCGAAGAATGCGCTCAGCAGGCTACCGCACTCCTGCGCAAGAACGCCTCCGGTAACTTCAGTATGATGGTTGAGTTTTGCCTCGGCCATGAGGTCGATGACGCTGCCGCAGGCACCGGTCTTTGGGTCGCTGGCGCCATAGACCAGATTGGCAATGCGGGCGTGCTGGATAGCGCCGGCGCACATGGCGCACGGCTCAAGCGTGACGTAGAGGCTGCAGCCGACCAGCCGGTAATTGCCGAGTCTGGCGGCGGCATCGCGCATGGCCTGGATTTCGGCGTGGGCACTGGGGTCGTGCCGCGAGATCGGCGCATTGCTGCCGCGCCCGATGATCTCGCCGTCTTTTACCACCACGGCGCCAACCGGCACTTCACCCATGTCAGCCGCCTCTTTTGCCAGTTCCAGCGCGGTCTGCATGTAGCGGGTATGGTCTATTTGAAGGTCTTGATCAGCCATTTCAACAACTCGGTCGATTCCGGGGTTTTCCTGTCGCGGTAACGCATCTGGGTATAGAGGTCTGTAATCTTCGCTATCTGCCCGGCCTGTTTCGGCAAGGCCTGACAGGCGCGTTCACCGAAATCCAGCGGGCCTTCCTGCGGCCGACGCATGATGCCTTTGCGTTGCAGTTTACGCAAGAATGCGGCATAGATGCGCTGTAACTCATCTTTTTTCGTCGGATTCTCGCGGATGATGAAATAGCTGAGTAACATGCCGACGGCCCCGACCGCGACGATCATGGCGATGGCCAAGTCCTGCCAGGACAGTTTGCTGCCGGCCAGGCTGGAGAGAAATTCCATCTGCCGCTTCTGATTGTAATCCAGTACCCAGTGATTCCAGGCGTTATCGATGGCATCGAGATTGAGGTACATCTTCTTCAGCAGCGGGAACTTGTTGCTTGCCAGCAGCGGTAATGGGTTTTCGTTGGGCATGGCGGTCTCGATACCGTATTCGATGCGGGACGGCGAGACGGCGCCGGTCGGGTCGACACGTATCCAGCCCTTGCCCTCCAGCCAGACTTCGGCCCAGGCGTGGGCGTCCGACTGGCGCACAATGAAGTATTCGCCTACCGGATTGAGTTCACCGCCTTGATAGCCGGTGACGACGCGAGCTGGTACGCCGGCGGCGCGCATCAGGTAGACGAAGGTG
>JAEWTK010000002.1 GCA_023459535.1 Pseudomonadota bacterium | reverse complement strand
ATATAGACCTCTGTCTTGCCGCTGCCGGTGATGCCATACAGCAGCCAGGGCTTGAATTGCTGCACTGCGCTGCTGATAGCCGTCACGGCCTGCAGCTGATCCGCATTCAGTTCCGGCGAGGGCAACTGCTCAGTACCCGTTTTCAGGCCGGCCAGCACCTCACGTGCCTGTAGCAAACCCGCTTCCTGCATCTCCTGCACGGCCTTGCGCCAGCTGGCAGAAAGCTTTGCCAATGCGCTTTCACTCTGCTCACCCAACTGCAGTGCCGCAAAGATCTTGTGCTGCACGACCTTGCGCCGGGGAATGGCCTCGATATCGGCATCCGGCGACAACCGAAAGGCGAACTGCTTGCGGCTGACTGCCGGTTCTATCTGCCGCAGACGACTTGGCAGGGCGGCAAGCAGGGCCTGCCCGAATGGATAGTGATAATAATCAGCACAGAACTTGAGCAGGCGGAACACACTTTTATCCAGCGCCGGTTCATCGACATAGCCATGCTCGATGGGTTTGAGCTTGTCCGTTGGCAGCCCGGATTCCGCCACCCGCGCCACCACCAGACCGATCTGCCGGCGGCGGCCGAAACTGACCAGCACGCGCTGGCCGACCGCTACGTCGAAGCCGCCATCCAGGTAGTCAAACAGGCTGTCGAGCGGCACATCGAGTGCGACTTTGAGGACGGGAGCGGTCATGAAATCGGTTATGGCTTGCAGGCTCAGTAGGTTAAAATAGCGTTTTTGTTCGAATAGTCGATTCTGCCTTGAAAGCACATCTTACCGAATTACTCAGCGTCGCCGCAAAAAGCCTGAACACCGAAGGGATCGGCGCCGACAGTCTGCCGCTCGACATCCAGCTCGAGCGCCCGAAGAATGCCGACCACGGTGATTTTTCCAGCAACCTGGCCATGATGCTGGCCAAGCCGCTGCGCCAGAACCCGCGCGCCATCGCCGACAGTCTGGTCAAGGCCTTGCCGGCCTCTGAATATATCTCCCGCATCGAGATCGCCGGCGCCGGCTTCATCAATTTCTACCTGAGCCCCAAGGCCCGGCAATCAGTCGTCCGCGAGATCCAGCAGCAGGGCGAGCATTTCGGCCGGCATCAGACCGGCGGCGGCCGCAAGCTGCAGATCGAGTTCGTTTCTGCCAACCCGACCGGCCCCTTGCACGTCGGCCACGGCCGCGGCGCCGCCGTCGGCGACTGCCTGGCGCGGCTGATGGAAGCCAACGGCTGGGAAGTCACGCGCGAGTTCTATTACAACGATGCCGGCGCCCAGATCGACAACCTGACCAAGTCGGTGCAGGCGCGCTGCAAGGACATCGACCCCACGCATCCGGATTTCCCGGAAGACGGCTATCGCGGCGAATACATCGCCGACATCGCCAAGGCCTACCTGGCAAAGGAAACCGTCATCGCCGACGACATGCAATATGCGGCTTCCGGTGATCCGGACGACAGCGAATCCATCCGCCACTTCGCCGTCGCCTATCTGCGCCACGAGCAGGATCTCGACCTGCAGGCGTTCCAGATCAAGTTCGACGTCTTCTCGCTGGAATCCGCGCTCTACACCAACGGCCAGGTCGAAAGCACGGTGCAAGCGCTGATCGCCAGCGGCCACACCTACGAGCAGGACGAGGCGCTGTGGCTGCGCACCACCGAGTTCGGCGACGACAAGGACCGCGTCATGCGCAAGAAAGAAGGTGGCTACACCTATTTCGTGCCGGACGTCGCCTACCATGTCGGCAAATGGCAGCGCGGTTTCGTCCGCGTCATCAACGAGCAGGGCGCCGACCACCACAGCACCATCACCCGCGTGCGCGCCGGCCTGCAGGCGCTGGATATCGGCATACCCAAACTGTGGCCGGAATATGTGCTGCACCAGATGGTCACCGTCATGCGCGGCGGCGAGGAGGTCAAGATCTCCAAGCGCGCCGGCAGCTACGTCACGCTGCGCGACCTGATCGAGGAAGTCGGCTGCGATGCCACGCGCTACTTCCTCGCGGCACGGCGCGCCGATTCCCAACTGGTGTTCGATATCGACCTCGCCCGCGCGCAAACCAACGACAACCCGGTGTATTACATCCAGTACGCCCACGCCCGCATCTGCAGCGTACTCGGCCAGTGGAACGGCGATTGCACAACTTTAGCGGCGGCCGACCTGAGCCCTCTGCAGGCCGAGCATGAAACGGCACTGTTGAAGCGCCTCAGCGAGTTCCCGGAGGTGGTGCACCACGCCGGCGAAGAGCTGGCACCGCACATGATCGCCAACTACCTGAAAGACTTAGCCAGCGACCTGCATAGCTATTACAATGCAGAGCAGTTTCTGGTAGCGGACGAGACGCTGAAGCTGGCGCGCATGGCGCTGATCCACGCCACGCAACAGGTGTTGAAGAACGGCCTGCAACTGCTCGGCGTCAGCGCGCCGGAAAAAATGTAACTGCCAAAGGCAACTCACAGGAAAACACAATGACCCGCGATTACAAAAATTCCACCTCTTCCCGCGAGAAAAAAAGCAGCAAGGGCAGCCCGTTCTTTTCCGGTCTGCTGGTCGGCCTTTTGCTCGGTGTCGGCATCTCGGTCGTGCTGGCGATCTTCATCACCGGTGGAAAAACACCATTCGAAAACAAGGTCACCCCTGCGGCGGTCATCGAGGCTGATGAAAGTGCAGAAACCCCAGCCG
>JAEWTK010000001.1 GCA_023459535.1 Pseudomonadota bacterium | reverse complement strand
ATTTGAAAGAACGCAAGCTGACATTGCGCTGGCTGCTCGCACTTTCAAGTTTGCCGTTGTTTGGCATTTATGCAGCTTTCGCTATTGCGCCACAAACCGCGATAGAAGATATAGAAATCTCAACTGTTATCGAAGAAATCACGCTTCCCCAGAGCCTTCCGAATGAACTGCTGGCCATGGAAACCGAAGATGGTTTTGCATCCGAATCCTTTTGGCAATTTGAGCAGGTAAGACGCGACGACACACTGGCCAGCGTACTGAATCGACTGAACATCAGCAATCAGGATGCCATCACATTCTTGCGTTCACATCCTGACGCATCCGCCCTCTCCAGTCAGCTTCGACCGGGTCGCAGCATTCAGGCAGAAACCAACTCGCTAGGCGAACTGATCCAGCTGGAATATGATATCGACAGCGCCAATACTCTGATTGTCGAGCACACCGCTGACGGTTATCGCGCATATAAAACTGAAAACGCGCTGGAAACACTGTCAACCCTGAAATCAGCCGAAATCACCAGCTCGCTCTTCGCTGCAACCGATGCTACCAACATCCCGGACCGGATCGCCATTCAGATGGCCGAGATTTTCTCGAGCGAGATCGACTTTCACACCGACCTGCGTAAGGGCGACCATTTTAATGTGGTCTACGAATCACAATACCGCGGCGGCCAGCTGGTCAAAAGCGGACTGGTTCTGGCAGCCGAATTCACCAATCAGGGCAAAACGCATCGCGCCATCATGTACCGCAATCCCGAAGGTCAAGTGAGCTACTACACACCGGAGGGCAAAAGCCTGCATAAATCCTTCCTGCGATCACCGCTTGAGTTTTCCCGCATCAGTTCCGGCTTCAGCATGGGCCGCTTCCATCCGGTACTGCAAAAAATGCGTGCTCACAAAGGTGTCGATTTTGCAGCGCCTACAGGTACCCGAATCAAGGCCTCGTCTGATGGCATTGTCAGCTTCGTCGGCGTCAAAGGCGGCTATGGTAAGGTCATTATACTGAAGCACCAGAACAACATGAGCACGCTTTATGGCCATCTTTCCCGTTTCACCCCTGGTCTGCGCAAGGGGCAAAAGGTGTCACAAGGCCAGATTATTGGAAATGTCGGCATGACAGGCCTGGCTACCGGACCCCATCTGCATTACGAATTGCTGGTCAATGGCCGTCATGTCGATCCGATGAAGGTCGCCCTGCCAACAGCAGCTTCCATTGCGCCGAAATACCGGGCTGACTTTTTTGCTCGTAGCACACCGCTGATTGCTCAACTGGCACTGCTGGGAGCAAGCCGTGTCGCATCAATCGAATAACGGATTTCATACAGCAGACCTTTGCTGAGCAGATCGTGAATGGCACTCTCTTTATAGGCTTGATGTCTGGCACAAGCCTCGATGGAGTGGATGCCGTACTGCTTGAAACCGTTGCGCACGAATATCGTATAAGTCATTCCCACTTCAACGCATTCAGCCCGGAAATCCGGCAACAGCTGCTGGACTTGCATCATGGCGGCGACAATGAACTCGAACGTGTCGCTGCCATTGCCAATACGCTGTCACATTTATATGCCGATACCGTTGTGCAATTGCTGGCAAAGGCTGGCATCAGAAATACCGCCGTCCAAGCCATAGGCTGCCACGGACAGACCATTCGACACCGGCCGGAAATCGGTTTTACCCTGCAAATCGGTAACCCCGCCCTGTTGGCAGAGTTGACAGGGATTACCGTGGTTGCCGATTTCCGGAGCCGCGATATCGCTGCAGGGGGGCAAGGGGCTCCGCTGGTTCCTGCTTTCCATCAGGCAGTATTTCAGCATGCTTCCATCCATCGTGTCGTAATCAATATTGGCGGCATTGCCAATCTGACCAGCCTACCGGTTAACGATCAGCCAGTGTCCGGCTTCGACTCGGGCCCTGGCAACATGCTGATGGATGCCTGGATTGAAAGAGTCAGAGGTCAGGCTTATGACCAGGACGGCTTATGGGCTGGAGAAGGTGAGGTGATCGAGCCTTTGCTGCAAACACTGCTGGCTGAACCGTTTTTTGCGCTGAGCCCGCCCAAAAGTACCGGCAGAGACCTGTTCAGTCTTGCTTGGCTGATGAACCAAATCAGCCCGAACTACACAGATGTTGACATCCAGCGCACATTGCTGGAACTGACAGCACAAACCATCGCCAATGCAGTTCGGCGATATTGCGTTGATGTGGAAGAAATATATCTCTGTGGCGGTGGCGCCTATAACCGAACATTGGTCTCACGCTTGCGTGATTTGCTTCAGCCTGTGAAAATTGCGCTTTCTGACGAACTGGGCATCAACGTGAATCACGTTGAAAGCGCTGCCTTTGCCTGGTTGGCACAGCAATGTCTGCTACACAGACCGGGGAACCTGCCTGCGGTGACCGGGGCCAAAGGCTCAAGAATTCTGGGTGCGATTTACCCTTGTTAATCCGCACCCCTGCCAATTTGAAATTATTTGAAAACGCTTATGAAACCTACAAAAGTTACACTGACATTTGACAATGGGGCGCCACCTATCGAGCTACCCATGCTTGCCGGCAACCTGGGGCCGGATGTCATTGACATCCGCAATCTGGGCAAGCATGGCGTGTTCACTTACGATCCAGGCTTTCTGTCGACTGCGTCCTGTCATTCCGAGATCACCTATATCGACGGTGACGAAGGCCTGCTCTATTACCGCGGCTATCCGATCGAACAATTGGCCAATCATTGCGATTTTCTCGAGGTTTCCTATCTGCTGATGTATGGCGAGCTGCCTACTGCGGAAGAAAAGCAGCAGTTCACCGACAAGATCACCCAGCACACCATGGTGCACGACCAGCTCACCAACATCTTCCGCGGATTCCGGCGCGATGCCCATCCGATGGCGGTCATGGTCGGCGTTGTAGGTTCCATGTCGGCTTTTTATCATGACTCACTGGATATTCATGATGCCAAAAACCGCGAAGTGTCCGCCTGCAGATTGCTGGCCAAGGTACCGACCATTGCTGCCTGGAGCTATAAATACAATATTGGCGAGCCTTTCATGTATCCGCAAAACCGGTTCAATTTTGCGGAAAACTTCATGCACATGATGTTTGCCACGCCCTGCGAGGAATACAAACCCAATTCGATACTGGCCAAAGCCTTTGATCGCATCCTGATCCTGCACGCCGACCATGAGCAGAATGCCTCGACCTCTACAGTACGACTTGCCGGCTCGAGCGGAGCCAATCCTTATGCCTGCGTGGCATCCGGTATTGCCTCGCTGTGGGGCCCCGCACATGGTGGTGCCAATGAAGCCACATTGAAGATGTTGGAAGAGATTGGTGATGTCAGCCGCATCGGCGAATATATCAATCGGGCCAAGGACAAATCGGACTCCTTCCGCCTCATGGGCTTCGGCCACCGCGTATACAAGAACATGGACCCGCGTGCCGCTATCATGCGTCAGACCTGCCATCAGGTGCTCGACGAACTGGGTCTGCACAATGACCCCATGTTCAAACTGGCGATCAAGCTGGAACAGATCGCGCTGGAAGACGAGTACTTCGTCAGCAGGAAGCTCTACCCCAATGTCGATTTCTATTCCGGCATTGTCATGCGAGCAATGGGTATTCCCAATTCCATGTTCACGGCGATTTTCGCCATGGCCAGAACCGCAGGCTGGGTTGCCCAGTGGAATGAGATGATCTCGGACAGCGAATCGAGAATCGGCAGGCCGCGTCAGCTCTATACCGGCTCCGCCCGGCGAGACTTTGTACCTATCGACAAGCGCTAGCCGGTAAATAATTGGCAGGGATGGTCGAGCTAAAGCGTCGATCTAAAGCGAAGACAAACAAAAAGGGGCCGAAGCCCCTTTTTGCTTTGATATCGTCCTCAAGCAGAGAAAGACGAGCCACAACCGCAGGTGCTCGTCGCATTCGGATTGCGAATAACGAACTGCGAACCCTGCAAGCTATCCTGATAATCAATCTCCGCACCCATCAGGTACTGCAGACTCATGGGATCAATCAGCAGACTGACGCCATTGCGCTCAACCTGAGTATCATCCTCGTTCACTTCTTCTTCAAAGGTAAACCCATACTGAAAGCCGGAACAGCCGCCACCACTGACAAAGACCCGCAACTTCAGATCAGGCGTACCCTCTTCATCAATCAGTTCCTTCACTTTTTGTGCCGCGTTCTCTGTAAAGACCAACGGGCTTGGCATTTCTGTTTCTGTGCTCATGATGACTCCTTGATTCCTTGATAATTCATTATCCAACCAGCAGTGCTGGTCGGTCAATTTATGTTTAATCCTCGACACCCAGCAAAGGATCTGTGCTGGGGACTTTTGCATTATCGCCAAGATAGACCAGCTTGCCTTCCACCACCGCGCCGGTATGCATTTCCAACGACTTATAACTGACATCGCCTGTTATGCGGGATTTAGTCTGTAACTCGATAAATTGCATCGCATGTACCGGCCCCGTCACTGTGCCATTGATAACCACTTGCGAAACAGTAATGGCACCCTCGATCCGGCCATTTTCACTCAATACCAACGTACTCGGGGTCTCTGATTCAGTCACATTACCCCGGATACTGCCATCCACCCGCAAACCGCCGGTAAAATGAATATCGCCGTCAACACGCGTATCTGCCCCAACCAATGTATCTATACGGCTGGGCGCCTTGTTTCGATTTTTTGAAAACATGTCTTCCCTTTAATATGAGGCCTCATTTTGGCAAATCAAGCTTTTGTCTGATTTTAGGTTCTTTCTGACCCTTCTCGGTCAAAGCAAGTGTAACAGACGGCTTGCTGACATCAGGAGGAAGCACGAAACTCCCGTCTATACGCTGATAATACTTGAAGTTCACCTTGACCGGCGCAATCGCCACTATCCCATCCATTAATGGCAATGAAACTTCTTCGCCATTCTGCAGGGCTACCAACCCGAATTTCAGGTCGCCCTGAACCGCCCTATCATGCCTGCCTGACTGTATGAGCAAAACATGATACTCATATTGATCCGGCAATTTGCCCTTGTTGATCTTGAAAC